>NZ_JBEXZD010000057.1:0-47629 GCF_040628575.1 Streptomyces sp. NPDC006393 | reverse complement strand
GAACGACAACAGCTCCCGTGATCGAGGAGGCCGGTGCGCAGGCACCGCCACTGGCGCTTGAGATGCTCCCCGAATCCGGTAAAGGACCGCTTGAGCGAACCTGGTGCGGCCGGGGGATCAGCGGAGGATCGCCGGTCCGCGAGCCGGCGTTGGCGGCCTCGACCGCGCGGGTGACCAGGTCGTGGTCGGGCGACAAGGAGCAGACCGGGTCGGTGCGGGCGGCGTCGCCGGTGAGCTGGAACGCCTGGCAGCGGCAGCCGCCGAAGTCCAGCTCCCGCCGGGGGCAGCCGCGGCAGGGTTCCGGCATCCAGCCGGTCCCCCGGAACGCGGTCATCACCGGGGCCTCGGCCCAGATCCACGCCAGCGGCGCCTCCCGCACGCCGGCCCGCGGCAACGGCAGCGACTGGGCGGCCGGACAGGGCAGTACGTCGCCGTTCGGCGTCACGGTCAGCTGCCGGGAGGCCCAACCGCCCATGCAGGGCTTCGGATAGCGGCTGTAGTAGTCGGGGATGACGTAGATGATGTCCATCCGGTCCCGCAACCGCTCGCTCGCGGCCCGTACGACGCCCTCGGCGGCCTCCAGCTGGGCCCGGCTGGGCAGCAGCGCGTCACGGTTGCGCCAGGCCCAGCCGTAGTACTGGGTGTTGGCCAGCTCCAACCGGTCGGCGCCCACCTCCTCGGCCAGAGCGAGCACGTCGGCGACGCGGTCGATGTTGTACCGGTGCAGCACCACGTTCACGGTCAGCGGCCACCCCAGCTCCTTGGCCACGCCCATCGCCTCGACCTTGCGCCGGAAGGACGGGATCCCGGCGATCCGGTCGGACACGGCCGGCTCGTCGGCCTGGATGCTGATCTGCACATGGTCCAGGCCGGCAGCCCGCAACTCCTCGGCCCTCGCACGGGAGAACCCCAGGGCGCTGGTGATCAGGTTGGTGTACAGGCCCAGGTCATGGGCGTGCGCCACGAGCTCCACCAGGTCGCGTCGCAGCAGCGGTTCCCCGCCGGACAGGTGGCACTGCAGCACTCCCAGGTCCTCGGCCTCGGTCAGCACCCGCAGCCACTCGTCGGTGGTCAGCTCGTCCTGGTAGTCGGCCAGGTTCAGCGGGTTGGAGCAGTACGGGCAGGCCAGCGGGCAGCGGTAGGTGAGCTCGGCCAGCAGCCCGAAGGGGTTATCCATCGGTGAGCTCCACCCAGTGACGGGCGACGAGCCGGGTCAGGAACTGCCGCACCTCGTCGTCGGAGACGGTCTGGTAGCGCGCGCCCAGCTCGCCCACGATCTCGGCCACGGTGTGCCGCCCGTCGCACAGTTCGATGATGGCCGCGCCGCTCCCGTTCAGCACCGCCACCGCCTCGGGGTGCTGGAGGATCCGGCGCTGCCTGGTCCGGCAGAAGCCCAGCCGGACATGGCGCGCCAGCCGGGGCCGGTCCGAGCCGGACACTCCGGCGCCGGGCCGGGTCCTGGTGCTGGTCCGGTTCGTTCCGGTGGGGGTCGGGTCCATGACGGTCACTCCGGATAGGCCTGGTCGACGGCGTCCATCAGGCTCCACAGGACGTCGCACTTGAACGACAGCGCGTCGACCGCGCGCGCCTGGGACTCGGCCGTCAGGCAGTGCTCGGTGACCACCTCGAGGGCGTGCTCGCAGTCGCGGGGGGCCTGCTCCAGACGGGCACGGAAGTAGGCGAGGCCCGCGCGGTCGATCCACGGGTACCACCGCTCGAACGCGGCCAGCCGTGCGGCCATCAGATCGGGCGCGAACATCTCGGTGAGCGAGGAGGCCACCGCCTCCACCCAAGGGCGGGACCGGGCGAAGTTCACATAGGCGTCGACGGCGAACCGCACTCCGGCTACCAGGTGCCGGTGGTCCCGGACCTCCTCGCGGGTCAGCCCGGCGGCCTCGCCGAGGCGCAGCCACGCCTGGATGCCGCCCTCGCCCGCGGCGGTGCCGTCGTGGTCGAGGATCCGTCGGATCCAGCGGCGGCGGACCTCCAGGTCGGGGCAGTTGGACAGGATGGCGGCGTCCTTGCGGGGGATGTTCTCCTGGTAGTAGAAGCGGTTGGCCACCCATCCGCGGATCTGCGCGGGGCTCAGCCGGCCGTCGTTCATCCGGCGGTGGAACGGATGCTGGTCGTGGTACCGCCGCGAGTGGGCCCGCAACGCCTCGACGAAGTCGTCGGCGCCGGTTGCCGTGGCCGTCGTCGTCACGGCACTACACCTGGACCTCAAGGCCGTCCATGGCGACCTCCATGCCGTTCTCCTCCACGGTACGCCGCTCGGGGGTGCCGTCGAGGAGGACCGGATTGGTGTTGTTCATGTGCACGAATACCGTCCGCCCCACGCCCAGCGAGGACAGCTGCGCCAGGCTGCCGTCAGGGCCGTCGAGGGGCAGATGGCCCATCTCCCGGGCCGTCTTGCCGGCCAGGCCGAGCCGGACCAGCTCGTCGTCGCGCCAGCAGGTCCCGTCGATCAGCAGGCATGGGCAGCCCTCGATCTCCTTGCGCAGCGCGCGGGTCAGCGCCTGCACCGCCGGCAGGTACACCAGAGTTCCCCCACTGTGCTCGTCGGTCAGCCGGTAGCCCACCACGCGGCCGTGTTCCGGGCCGCCGCCGAACCGGGGGCGCTTGGTGGTGGGCACGTCGAAGGCCTGGCAGGACAGCCCGTCAGCCAGGGGGAAGACGGTACCGGGGGTCACCGCGCGCCATTCGACCGCACAGTAGTGCTCGAGCGTGCGCAGGATTCCCGAGCCGTCCCGCAGGGTCTTGCACACCGCCGGTGTGGTGTACAGCCGCAGGGCACGGGCCTCGCGCAACAGAAGCAGGCCCAGCGTGTGGTCCAGTTCGGCGTCGGTGAGCAGTACCGCCTCCAGCGGCGTCGTCCGGTCCTCGCGCGGGTGCAGGCCGGGGAAGGCCTCGATCTGGGTGCGCACGTCGGGCGAGGCGTTGACGAGGAACCACCGGCGGTGGTCGGCGCTGACCGCGACCGACGACTGGGTGCGCGCGGGGCTCGCCCCGGAGCGGACCGCGGCGCACACCGGGCAGCCGCAGTTCCACTGCGGGGAGCCGCCCCCCGCCGCCGAGCCCAGTACGCGCAGCAACACAGCGCCACTTCCTCCATCGCGGCTCCGGGCCGTCGTCGGCCCGGCCGTCCGTGGCCGTCCCCGGCCGCCGGGGGCGCCGGATTCGGCTCCGGCGCCGCCCCGCGTCCGCTGGTCCTCTCGTTCCTCTCGTCCGCTACTCCTCCAACCGAGCGAGGTACATGGTCACCTCGGCCGCGACCACGATCTCGTCGAATTCGGGTGTCTCCCACACAGCGAGCTCGGACTCCATGGATTCACCTCCTCTCTGCCCGAAGGGCGGCAGGCTCCGCTCACGGCTGGACCGGTTCCGGAAGGGCGAAGACGAGCAGGGCGCTTCCGTGCCCGGCGCCGAGCATGCCGGGGAGGAACCCCTCGGCCCAGCCGCCCCAACCGACCGGTACGGCGATGTACTGCCTGCCGTCGACCATGTAGGTGGTCGGGCTGCTGTGGTGGCCGCTTCCGCACTGGAACTGCCACAGCAGTTCCCCGGTGCGGGCGTCGAACGCGTTGAACTCCCCGGAGGGTTCACCGGCGAACACCAGGTCGCCGCCGGTGGCCAGCACCGAGGCGCACATCGGCAGTTCGTTGCGCCAGCGCCACTTCTCCTCGCCGGTGGCGTCGAAGGCGCTGATGGACCCCGCCATGTCCTCGATGTCCACCTGCACACCCGCGCCCCAGTACGGAATGCTTTCCTTGAACTCCCGGCGCCGCCTGGTCGCTGTCGCGCCGGTGTCCTGGACCGGGACGTAGAAGAGCCCGGTCTTCGGGCTGTAGGCCGCGTGCGTCCATTCCTTGGCACCGGCCGGACCCGGGTAGAAGTGAACCGGTTCTCCCTCCTTGTCCGGGTAGATCTTGGCCGTCACCTGGCCGTCCCTCGTGATCGCGCCCCAGGTGATGCGGTCCACGAAGGGAGTGATCCGGATCCGCTCGCCGTTCGTGCGGTCGAGCACGAAGAAGTAGCCGTTCTTGTCGAAGTGACCCAGCAGTTTGCGCCCGTCCTGCTCGAACAGGATGCACTCGGCGATGCTGTCGTAGTCCCACAGGTCGTGCGGGGTGCACTGGTAGTGCCAGCGGATCTGACCGCTGTCCACGTCGACGGCGATGATGCTGTCGGTGAAGAGGTTGTCGCCCTCGCGGACGGCTCCGTCGAAGTCGGGCGCCGGGTTGCCGGTGCCGACGTACAGCAGGTTCGTCTCCGGGTCGAAGGTGCCGGTGAGCCAGCAGTTCGCCCCGCCCCGCGCCCAGGCCTCGCCGTCGGCGGGCCAGGTCTCCGCGCCCGGCTCCCCGGGCTTCGGCACCGTGTAGCAGCGCCACTGGTGCTCGCCGGTTTCGAGGTCGAACGCGTCGAGGTGTCCGCGAACGCCGAACTCGCCGCCGGAACTTCCGACGATGACCATGTTCTTCACGACCAGCGGTGCGACCGTGGCGCTCTCCCCGGCCCGGACGTCTCCGTAGGTCCGGTCCCAGACCCGCTTGCCGGTGGTGGCGTCGAGGGCGAGCACACGGGCGTTCGCCGTGACGAAGAAGACCTTGCCCTGGGCCACGGCGACCCCGCGGTTCACGTTCCCGCAGCACAGGGACACGTCGAAGGGGACCGCATGCTTGTACCGCCAGATCTCCACACCCGTCTTCGCGTCCAGGGCCCAGACCCAGCCGTCCCAGCCGGAGAGGAACATGACCCCGTCGACGACGATCGGGGCGGCCTCGAACGAGTAGGTCGACGCGCCCGCGATCAGTCCCGTCGTGCCGGCCTGGAAGACCCATGCGGGGACCATGCGCTTGACGTTCTCCGTGTTGATCTGGTCCAGCGGGCTGTACCGCTGTCCGTTGTAGGCGCCGTAGTAGGTGAGCCAGTTCTGGGGTTCCTCGCGGGCCTGGAGTATGCGCTCGTAGTTGACGCCGGCCACCACCGGCGGCGCGACGTCCCCGCCCGCGACCTTGCCGCTCAGGCTTCCCTGGTCGACGGCCTCTCCCGCGTCCACGTAGTCGACGGTCATGTGCTCCGCCTCCTTCTTCTCACGGTCGCGGCTGTTCGGGACGGTCGAGGCGGGCCTCCGGCGGAGCGTCCCCCAGGACGACGATGGCGCCGGTCAGCCCCCGGCCCTCGTCGTTGCCCGTGGGCGAGCCGAACCAGTAGTAGCCCGGTCCGTCGAGGTTGAGGTTCGCCCGTCCCCGTGAGTGGTTCACCAGCCAGATGAACTTCCGGTCGCCGTTGCTCGGCAGCAGCGCGCAGTGGGTGTTCAGGTCGTCGTTGATGAGCTCGAGCTCGATATCGCCTCCGTGCGGCATGACCAGAATTTCGGGATCCCAGGTCAGTTCGTCCGGGTGAATGCGAATGGTGGCCTTCATGTGGCCGTCCGGCTCCTCGGCGGCCCGGCTGATGGTTCCGGTCCCCAGCACCTGACCCAGCGCTGCTTTGTTCTGTGCGTTCAACCCGATCTGGTCGAGCAGGTCGGATCGCTCCTGCGCGGTCGTCATCGGGGTTTCACTCTCCTCGTCCCGAAATTTGTATTGACCTGGAAATTTCCTCTTCGCATCGCTCGATGCCCGGATATGGCCGGTACTCGAGAAGCGGCCACTTCGGACGAATCACACTGAAACGCAATAAATCACCAATCGATAGGCACGCTACGCCGGACGGATCACACCGACAAGGGTGGGTGACGGTCGGGCCCGCTCATGCCGTTCGTCCGCGAACTGCCACCGTTCGTCCGCGAAGTGCCACCGTCCGCACGTGACGTGCCGCCGCCTGCGGGAGCCGGGCTCCACCGGTCAGGCGAGGTCGTACCGATCGAGGTTCATGACCTTGTCCCAGGCGGCGACGAAGTCCCGCACGAACTTCTCCCGTGCGTCGTCGCTCGCGTAGACCTCCGCGACGGCACGCAGCTCGGAGTTCGCGCCGAAGACGAGGTCGACGCGGCTGCCGGTCCACCTGACCTCGCCGGTGGCGCGGTCGCGGCCCTCGAAGGTTTCCGCGGTCGCGGATGTCGGCGTCCATTCCGTGCCCGTGTCCAGCAGGTTCACGAAGAAGTCGTTGGTCAGCGACCCGGGCGCCGAGGTGAGGACGCCCAGCCGCGACTGCCGGTGGTTGGCGCCCAGCACCCGCAGGCCGCCCACCAGGACGGTCATCTCGGGCGCGCTGAGGCCGAGCAGGTTCGCCCGGTCGACCAGCAGGTGCTCCGGCGGCAGCCGGCCGCCGCCCTTGCCGCGGTAGTTGCGGAAGCCGTCGGCGGCCGGCTCGAGCGGGGCGAAGGACTCCGCGTCGGTCCACTCCTGCGTGGCGTCCGTGCGTCCCGGGGTGAAGGGGACCCGGACGTCGTGGCCGGCTGTCCTGGCGGCCTGTTCGACGGCGGCGGCTCCGCCGAGCACGATGAGGTCGGCCAGCGAGATCTTCTTGTTCCCGGCCTGGGAGCTGTTGAAGGACTCCTGGATCTCCTCCAGTGTGCGCAGCGCCTGTGCCAGCGCGTCGGGCTCGTTGACCTCCCAGCCGCGCTGCGGCTCGAGACGGATGCGCGCGCCGTTCGCCCCGCCCCGCCTGTCGCTGACGCGGAACGTCGAGGCCGACGCCCACGCGGTCGAGACGAGCCGGGAGAGCGGCAGCCCCGAGGCGAGGACCCGGCTCTTGAGCGCGGCGATGTCCGCCTCCCCCACGAGCTCGTGGTCGACAGCCGGGACCGGGTCCTGCCAGATCAGTCTCTCCCGGGGGACCAGGGGTCCGAGGTAGCGCTGTATCGGGCCCATGTCGAGGTGCGTCAGCTTGAACCACGCCCGGGCGAACGCGTCCGCGAACCGGTCCGGGTCCTCCAGGAAGCGCCGCGAGATCGGCTCGTAGACCGGGTCCAGCCGCAGGGCGAGGTCCGTCGTCAGAATCGTCGGGGCGTGTCTCGTCGACGGGTCGTGGGCGTCCGGGACGGTACCGGCCCCGCCGCCGTCCCTCGGGATCCACTGCCACAGACCGCCGGGGCTCAGCTCCAGGTCCCACTCGTAGCCGAACAGGGTCTCGAAGAAGCTGTTGTCCCATGTCGTCGGGGTGGGTGTCCACGTACCCTCGAGCCCGCTGGTGACGGTGTCCCCGCCCTTGCCGGTGCCGTGGCCGCTCTTCCAGCCCAGGCCCTGGTCCTGGAGGGGAGCGCCCTCGGGTCCGGGGCCGAGACAGGCGTCCGGGTCGGCCGCGCCGTGGGTCTTGCCGAACGTGTGGCCGCCCGCGATCAGGGCGACGGCCTCCTCGTCGTTCATCCCCATGCGGCGGAACGTCTCGCGGATGTCCCGGGCCGCCGCGAGCGGGTCCGGGACGGTGTTCGGTCCCTCCGGGTTGACGTAGATGAGGCCCATCTGCACGGCGGCCAGCGGACCCTCCAGCTCCCGGACGCCGCCGTGGCGTTCGTCGGCGAGCCAGGCCCGCTCGGGGCCCCAGTAGACGTCCTCGTCGGGCTCCCAGACGTCCGCCCGGCCGCCCGCGTAGCCGAAGGTCGTGAAGCCCATCGTCTCCAGGGCGCGGTTGCCCGCGAAGATCATCAGGTCGGCCCAGGAGATCTTGCGGCCGTACTTCTTCTTCACCGGCCAGAGCAGCCGGCGCGCCTTGTCGAGGTTGCGGTTGTCCGGCCAGCTGTTCAACGGCGCGAAACGCTGCATGCCGGCGCCCGCGCCTCCGCGGCCGTCGTCGACTCGGTAGGTCCCGGCGCCGTGCCACACCATCCGGATCACGAGCGGCCCGTAGTGGCCGAAGTCGGCCGGCCACCACTCCTGCGACGTCGTCAGCACCTCGTCGACGTCCCGCGCCAGGGCGTCGAGGTCGAGCGTGCGGAACTCCGCGGCATAGTCGAAGTCCTCCCCCATGGGATCGGCCGTGGCGGCGTGTTTCCGGAGGATCGCCGGATCGAGCCGGTCCGGCCACCAGTCGCGGTTGCCCACGCTCCCCGCGGGGTGACCGCGCCACCCGGCCGGGACCAGGTGGCCGAGGCCGGCCGCGCTCCCCACGCTCGTCCCGCCGGCCATGGCGTTCGGGCTGTCGGACACGGGGCTCCTTCCGGGAACAGAGGTCGTGCGGGGGAAGTCAGATGCCCAGCGCGCGGCGCACGGCCGGCGCGCTCCGCCGGGAAACCGGCACCATCTCCTCGCTGCGGTCGTCCATGACCAGAGACAGCTCGCCCTTGAGGCCGCGCTCGATCTCCCGGACGCGGCCGAGGTTGACCACATACCTGCGGTGCACCCGCAGGAAGCCGGCGTCCGACAGCTCGCTGCCGAGCCTGTCCAGGCACGAGGAGGCGGCGCGCAGCCGCCCCTGGTCGGTGGAGAGCCATACGTCGTTTCCCTGCGATTCGGCGAAGGAGACCTCCGCCGGACGCAGCAGCACCATCCGGTTGCCGCGCAGCGCGACCAGTCGGCGCGGCGGCACCGGGGGGTGCGCGGTCCCCTCCGCCGGGGGCAACTGCACCCCGTCGCAGGCACCGAACGAGACCAGGTTCCCGATCAGGTGTCCGGACGAGAAGACCGGTCGGATGCTGATCGATGTCGGCTCGTCGGCGTGGTGGGCGAAGATCTGCGTCGAGCCGACCCAGCCGGGATTGCGGGCTGCCTGCCCGGTGGCATGCCGGGCGGCCGCGATCAGCTCGGGCAGCCCGGGGTTCCATCGCAGCGTGGGGTCGACCGCCGGGGTGGCGGCCGGGACACCCAGGAGGACGCTCGCCGTGTCGTCGGCGATCACCACCTTGCCCGCGGCGTCCACCGCGGCGAGCGCCGCACAGGGGCGTGCCCTGGCCCGGGTGTAGGCCGCGACCAGCTCGGCGCCGCTGTCCCGGGCGCGCCTCTTCAACGGGTGCTGGGTCATGGTGGCCGCGTTCGCCAGCCAGCTTTCCGCGGACGCGGGAAGCTCGCTGCGCCAGCAGCAGATGCTCAGCACCGCGATCGGTTCCCTGGTCACCACGTCGCGGACCGCGATACCCGCGCAGACCCAGTTGTGGAAGGCCTGGCACCAGTGCTCCGCGCCCCTGATCGGCACCGGGCCGTGCGCCTCGAGGGCCGTGCCCATGCCGTTCGTGCCGGCCGCGCACTCGGACCAGCAGAACCAGGGCGCCAGATGGGCGGCGTCGGCTCTGGCGAGCGTGGCTTGATCACCCCACTCGGCCAGGATCCGGCCGGTGGCATCGGTGACGGTGACGACGCCACCGAGGTTGCCCACTTCATGCGCCACCGAGGCGGCACGGAAACCCAGCTCGGCGAAGACGACATCGTGCTCGGGCGCGTGGCCGGGCTCCGCCACGGCTGCCGGGGCCTCAGTGAGGTGAGGGTCGACCCGGTACTGCTCCCGGCAGCGACGCCACGAGATCGCCACCAGGGGGCGGACGCCCGGGACGTGGTCCTCGCCCTGCACGAACCGTTCCCACGCCGCGAGCACCGCGCCGTCGCCCAGGTTCGCCGAGACGGGCTCGAGCCGAGATGGATCCCTCATGGTTCAGAACCGCCCTTGGTTCATCCCCAACGCCCGACGGCGTGCACGCGGTCCGCGCGGGTCGCCGCTCCTCGCGGCCGGGCCCACGGCGGACCGGGCACCGCGTCGCGCGTCTTCCTGCTTCGTCACTTGTTGCGGGCCATATCATCTGCCTGCACCCCCCACCCTAGGTACCGTCACCGGGCTGCGCACGTTCCTCTGCCCGCGCATGTGCGACCGTCCCCGCCGCGCGTCCGCCACGGCCGCGGCTCCGCCCACGGCCACTGAGGCCACTGAGGCTATTGAGGCCACTGAGGCCACTGAGGCCACTGCGACGTCGTCGGCTCCCGCGGGGTGCCTCTCTGCCGGCACCGCACCCAGTGGCGAGAAGGTCGGCGCTGCGTGACGACCGGCTGCGCGGTTCGGCCGAATGCGTTCTTCGCGGAAGCTGTGCCCGCTGCTAGCGTCGGGCGGAGCGGGAGACGGGGGGCAGAAGATGGCGGCAGCCGAGGTGATCGATCTGGTCGCGATGGGCGAGGACTTCGTCCGCGATCCCTATCCGGTCTACGCGGCGCTGCGGGAGCGCGGCCCTGTGCACAGGGTGCGGATTCCAGAGGGCACGGAGGCCTGGCTCGTCGTCGGGTACGAGGCCGGCCGGGCCGCGCTGGTGGATCCGCGGTTGTCCAAGCAGTGGAAGAACGCCTCGCCCTCCTTCCCGATCCCCAGTCCGTCCGCGGGGCCGCACATGCTCAACTCCGATCCGCCGGACCACGAGCGGCTGCGCAAGCTGGTCGTCCGCGAGTTCACACCGCGCCGGATCGAGCGGCTCGCACCGCGTGTACGGGAGATCACCGACGAGTTGCTCGACACGATGGCGGCGATGCCGGAGGGGCGGGCCGATCTCGTCGAGGCCCTCTCGTTCCCGCTGCCGATCTCGGTGATCTGCGAGCTGCTCGGCGTGCCGATGCTGGACCGGGCCGCCTTCCGGGACTGGACGGCCACGATCCTCACCGACCCCGACCCGGGGGCGCGGCTGGCGGCGACGCGCGAGACGTCCGCGTACCTCGTCGACCTGCTGGAGCACAAGCGCAAGGCCCCGGGCCCGGACCTGATGAGCGCTCTGATCCGCACCACCGACGAGGACGGTGACCGGCTGTCCGCGGAGGAACTGCGCGGTACCGCCTGGCTGCTGCTGGTCGCGGGGCATGAGACCACGGTCAATCTGATATCCAACGGCGTACTGGCCCTGCTGACGCATCCGGACCAACTCGCGGCACTGCGCGAGGACATGACCCTCATCGACAGCGCGGTGGAGGAGATGCTGCGCTACGACGGGCCGGTGGAGACGCCGACGTTCAGGTTCACCACGGAGCCGGTCGAGATCGGCACCACCGTCATCCCCGGCGGTGGTGAACTGGTCCTCGTCGCCCTGGCGGACGCGAACCACGACCCGGCACGGTTCCCCGGCCCCGACCGCTTCGACATCCGGCGGGCCGCGGGCGGCCATGTCGCCTTCGGCCACGGCATCCACTACTGCCTCGGCGCGCCGCTCGCCCGCATGGAGGCGCGCATCGCGATCCGTGCCCTGCTGGAGCGCTGCCCCGGTCTCGAACTCGACGCCCACCCGGCCGCCCTGAGCTGGCGTCAGGGCATGCTCATCCGGGGCCCTCGTCAGCTGCCGGTGCGCTGGAAGCCCCAGCCCTGAGCTCGCGCGCGGCGGCACGCCCCCCCGGCGCCGTCCGGAGACGGAAACACCACCCGGTCCGGCGGCTCGGAAGTTATCGTTCCTCCCGCGACGGAGTCCGTCCCGGGAGGTCATGCGGTGGTGCGGTCCATGAACGACGCGCGCGCACCGGCCTCGCCCCCATCCCCCGCACCCGCCCTCCACGACGACATGCCCTCCCACGACATGCCCTCGCCCCTCCCGTGCTCAGTGTTTTCTCCCGAGAGGTCCCACTGATGACACCCACCGCCACGGAACCCACGCCCACGCCCACGTCCGAGTCCGTGCCCACGTCCGAATCCGAGTCCGTGCCCAGGTCCGAATCCGAGTCCGAGTCCGAGTCCGCCGGGAGACCCCGCGGTGAACTCCGGTTCACCCGGCGCAGAGCGCTCCAGACCGCCGCGGGTGCCCTCGGCGCGCTCGCCGTGGGCGCCGTCGCCGACCTCGCCGGCGCCACGGAAGCGCGTGCCGCCGATGACGACCTGCCGGAGGGCTTCAGCGGCGACATGTCCGATCTGAGGCACGTGGTGGTCCTGATGCAGGAAAACCGTTCCTTCGACCACTACCTCGGCCAGCTGCCGGGCGTGCGGGGGCACGGTGACAAGCAGGTGCTGAAGTTCCAGGACGGCACCGATGTCTTCCAGCAGCGCGACGCCGACGGCACCATCGTGACGCCGGCCGTCTCCACCGCCACCTGGAGCGACAACCACAGCTTCTACGGCGCCAACGGCGGCCGCTGGAACACCTGGGTGAAGGACAAGGGCGACCACTGCATGTGGTACTACACGCCCGACCACATGCCGTGGATGTACTCGCTCGCCTCCCAGTACACCGTCTGCGACATGAACTTCTGCTCGCTGCACGGGCCGACCATCCCGAACCGCTACTACCTGATGTCCGGCACGGCGGGCGGCGAGACCTCCAACGCCGGGCAGAACAACTACACCCGGACCTGGCTGACGGTGCCCGAGCAGCTGGAGCGGGCCGGCATCGACTGGCGGGTCTACTCGGACAACAGCGGCAACGGCGTCGGCCGCAGCATGCAGAGCGGCTTCATCGGCGAGTACGGCTGCAACGTGACGAACAGCTTCAAGGCCTTCGACCCGCGCATCGCGGACGAGGAGGACCTCGCCCCGGGCACCGGCAGAATCTGGAAGGCCAACTCCTTCGTCTACTCGGGCGCGACCACGCCCAACGACGACTCGGAGGAGAACCTCGACGCGGTGCTCAGGGACCTCATCGCGGCCTGTGAGCCGGACGCAGAGTACCCGCTTCCGGAGGTCTCGTGGGTCGTCATGCCGGCGGCGTGGAGCGAGCACCCGAACTTCGACACCGTGCACGGCGAGCGCTACATGAACAAGGTGCTCCAGACGCTGCAGAGCAACCTGGACATCTGGAACCACACCCTGGTGATCATCACCTACGACGAGAACGACGGGAAGTTCGACCACGTGCTGCCGCCGCGCCCCGAGCCGGGCACGGCGGGCGAGTACTCCGGCACCACCCCCTACGGCTTCGGCCCGCGCGTGCCGATGCTGCTGGTCTCGCCCTGGACGCGGGGCGGCCATGTCGCCTCGGAGGTGTTCGACCACACCTCGGTCGTCAGGTTCCTCGAGACCTGGGCCGAGTACCTCGGCAAGCCGTTCACCTGCCCGAACATCACCGACTGGCGCCGCTCGATCGCCGGTGACCTGACCAGCGCGCTCGACTTCGCACACCCCCGGCCGGGCCCCGTGGACATCGCCGACCCGGTCGACGGAACACCGCCGTCGTTCCCGGCGGGCGGGATGAGACCACGCGGCC
The DNA here is from genome assembly GCF_040628575.1 of Streptomyces sp. NPDC006393. Classification (NCBI taxonomy): domain Bacteria; kingdom Bacillati; phylum Actinomycetota; class Actinomycetes; order Kitasatosporales; family Streptomycetaceae; genus Streptomyces; species Streptomyces sp. NPDC006393. The sequence continues at coordinate 34,602 of NZ_JBEXZD010000057.1, read as the reverse complement.
TCTCCTTCCACCCGCACGCCACGCTCACCGAGGACCGCGCCGCCGGCACGGTGACCGCGTCGATGACGCTGACCGGCGGTCCGGACGGCAAGGCCGTCAGCCTCCAGGTCTTCCCCGACAGGTACCGCGACTTCTCGAACACACCGTTCACCGTCTCCGCCTCCGACCCGCGCGAGTACACCTGGGACGCGAACGAGACCGACGGCAAGTACGCCTTCTCGGTCTACGGGCCCGACGGCTTCCTGCGCTCCTTCGCCGGACAGATCGTCCCCGCCGACCGGACCGACGTCGCGATCCCGGTCGTCGAGGCGGAACTCGTCCCCGGCCGGCACGCCAGGGTCCGGCTGACCCTGCGCAACGACGGCAGGCGAGCGATCCGCTACACCCTGAGGGCGAACGACTACGCCGGCGGCACCCGGCGCCACCACGTGCCCGGCGGCAGGTCGGTGGTCGTCCACTGGCCGACCGAGCAGGGCTACTACGACGTGGTGATCACCGACAGTGCCGGAACCGGCTGGACACAGCGGTACGCCGGTCGCGTGGCGACACGCTGAGGAGCGGGGAGGCGGTCGCCGACCTCGGCACGGCCGGCGAGCTCACTGTCGGTGACCGACCTCCGTCGCTCGACGGCGCTCGACGACGCACTCCACCGCACTCCACCGCGCACTCCACCGGGCACTCCACGACACACCCCATGGCGCGTGGGCTCCGCCACAATTTACCCGTTTATGGACATTCACTGCTTATAACTGTCTCTATGGCTGATTGCGCAATTCGGGCGATCAGCGCGCACGCACCCGAAGACCAGTGGTATGGGAGACGGTTTGATCACGGCACGTACACGACGCACCGGGCTGGTGGCCACGGCCGGCGTACTCGGCGGGGTACTCGCAGTCACGGCCCTCGGCGGCACCAGCAGCGCTGCGACCGGCCGCGACAACACCGGGAACCACCCGAATCCGCAGGCGTCGGCGAGTCAGCCGGCCGCCCAGGACGTTTCCGAGGCCCGCATACAGATCACGCCCGGCCACGGTGCCCACGGGGTCGGGGTCGACGACCCCGTCCAGGTCACCGTCAGCAACGGCAAGCTCACCAAGGTGACCATGACCGCCGTGGCGACCGGTACCGAGGTCCCGGGCACCCTGTCCGCGGACGGCACCTCCTGGAAGCCGGACGGCTCGCTGGAGCGGGCCACCAAGTACCAGATCACCGCGGAGGCCGACGACGCCCAGGGCCGCTCCGTCACCGGCAACGCCACGATCACCACGGTCTCTCCGGCCAACGACTTCATCGGGCACGTCTCCCCCGAGGACGGCTCGACCGTCGGCGTGGGCATGCCGGTGTCGATCAACTTCGACAAGGCGATCGGCGACAAGGCCGCCGTGCAGTCGGAGGTCCAGGTCGGCTCCAGCAGCGGGCAGAAGGTCGTCGGCCACTGGCTCAACGACCACCGCCTGGACTTCCGCCCCGAGAACTACTGGAAGCCCGGCTCCACCGTCACCGTCAAGCTCGACCTGCACGGCACCCAGAAGACGGTCACCTTCAAGATCGGCCGCAGCCAGATCAGCACGGTCGACGCCGCCACCAAGCAGATGACCGTCGTACGGGACGGCAAGACGATCAAGACCATCCCGATCTCGTCCGGCAGCCCCGAGCACCCGACGTACAACGGCCGGATGGTCATCTCCGAGAAGTTCCGGCAGGTCCACATGAACGCCGCGACCGTCGGCCTCACGGAGAAGGACGGCAAGCCCTCGTACGACATCCAGGCCGTACCGCACGCCATGCGCCTGACCGACTCGGGCACGTTCATCCACGGCAACTACTGGGGCGCCGACTCGGTCTTCGGCAAGGTCAACACCAGCCACGGCTGCGTGGGCCTGAAGGACGTCAGGGGCGGCGGCGACAGCAAGCAGCCCGCCGCGTGGTTCTTCGACAACTCGCTGACCGGTGACGTCGTGATCGTCAAGAACTCCCAGGACACGACCAAGCTGGCCCCGGACAACGGCCTCAGCGACTGGAACATGCCCTGGAGTCAGTGGACCGCGGGCAGCACGACCCACTGACACCCGGCGAAGCGTCCGGTCGGCGTCCCGCCGCCGCCCGGACCGCCATCACCCACGACCGTGAGCGAGGACCCCGACCGTGAGGCCGGGGTCCTCGCTCACGACACGGCGCCGGTCACCCGGCCTGCGCGGACCCGTCGCTCAGACCGGTGTTGATCAACTCCATGACCGAGGCGTCGGCGGACCGATCTCCTGGGCCACGTGCTCGCGCAGCGCATCGGTGACGTCCCTCGCCGGCCGGGCGGGACCGCCGCGCAGGATGACGAAGGCGACGATGGCCTGGCCCGTCGTCGCGTCCGAGGCGCCGACCACGGCGGCCTCGGCCACCGCGGGGTGCGACACGAGTGCCGACTCGACCTCGGCGGTCGAGATCCGGTGCCCGGAAGACCAGTTGGCCAAGCAGGAGGAGGGAGAGGTGCGGCCCGGGAACGGATGCCTCTTTGCCGGGCAGCCTGCGCACCGTGCGTATGCTCCCGGTCATGAGACTTTTCCGGTCGCGCGGCAGAAGCGACGCCGAACGAATGACGGGAACCCCTGTGGGGGAGGCCAAGGCCCTTTACGAAGCCGGGCGTTACGCCGAGGCGGAGGCCGAAGCCCGTGCCGTGGCCGGATCGCGGCCACGCGACGACGAGTACGCGGCCGTGGCGCTGAACATCGCCGCGCTCGCGACGGGCGCCCAGGGCCGCCACGCCGAGGCACTGGCCACCTACGACGAAGCGCTGTCCGCCTTCAGCAGGATATTCGGAGCCGATCACTTTCTGACCCTGAAACTGCGCTCGGACCGCGCTCAGCAGATGATCTCGCTCGGTCAGCACGCCGAGTGCGAGGCGGAATGTGCGGCCGTCGCCGAGGCCGCGGACCGCGGTACCGGACCGGAAATGTCACTGCTGGCAGCGGCCGCCCGCAATGGGCTGGTCTTCGCCCTCAATGCGCAGGGGCGCCACCAGGAGGCCGAGGCACTCGCCCGCGAGGCCCTGGCCGCCCATCGTGCAGGTGACCGGGCGTCCCTGGTCCTGCGACTCGGTGTGGCCCGCAGTCTCAACGGCCAAGCCCGCCACGAGGACGCCCTCACCGAGGCGCAGGCCGCCGAGAAGCTGTACCGCGCTCTGCCCGAGTACCAGCGCCATCCGGACACGGGCGCCGTCGAACTGGCCTGTGCCACCGCCCTGTTCGGGTTGGGCCGCGTTCCCGAAGCCCGTCGCCAGGCCGCAGCCGCTCACGATGCGTGCCTGGCCTCCTTCGGCCCGGACCACCGCCGCACCGCCGAAGCCCGCACGCTGCTCGAGCAGATCGACGGCACTCGACCGTAAGCGCGGCGCCGATCTTGCGGAACAGGTCATGCTGCGCGGTGCAGGGCCGCTCACGGGGTCGGTGACCTGGGCCGAGGACCGTCTTCCGCCTCGGCGGGGTGCGGCTTACACGGCACCTGGTCACAGCGAGCGCCGAGGTTTTGACCGCAGGCCCGCCGGGCGGGCCCGCGGGGGAGGTCACTTGCTCAGGAAGGCGAGGAGTGCTGCGCTGACCTCCTGCGCGTGGGTCCACAGCAGGACGTGGGGGGCGCCGGCCCCAGGTGCGTCCTCGGGGCGGGCCTTCGGGTGAAGCCCGCCCCGTCGTCGAAGCGGATGTAACCCCCGCAGGCCGCCCGGACTCTTTTACCTCCGCCCAGGTCTCGTCCTTCCACGCGGTCACGGCCTGATCGTCGCGTTCGACGACCCGTCGTGCGGGGACCTGCGGTCTGAAGCCGAGCCGGTGCATCAGCCTCGTCGCCCCGGAGACGCTGTAGGCGACGAGAAACTTCCTGCCGATCAGCGTGGCCATTCGCGTCGCACGTCCACACCTGGTCCTCCGGAGACAGGCGGCAACAAGATCCACTCGGGCCACGGAAGCCCAGAGCCCGCGCACCGCCGTCCCGCCACGGTTGTTGCCAGTGGCCGGCCGACTTCGGGCTCACTCGCAGGCGCCGTGCGACCTCCCACCTGCCGATACCGACGGGCCACTGCCCCGAACCCCGTTTACCGCAGAGAGCGGCCACGACGCGGCGCTGTTCCACGGGTCGAGGTGATCACGATGGACACGGGGGTGCGGGTCTTCATGGCACACCTCTCAGTGGGGCGCCGAGCAGGCCAAGGGATCACGGCGCCAACAGCCGCCGATTTCGTATGGAGAGTCCGAGAACGATCGGCCCTGATCACGTCCTTCAGGAGAGTCAGTGGCCGAAGCCGCAAAGGGGCAGTCGCGTTGGGGGTTAAGCCACTGTCACTGCTCCCCCTTACTCTCATCTGCACACAATCGACACACGCGAGAGGCCGCCAGGCATGACAAAGGACGACGGCATGTCCCCTGAGGTACAGCGCATGATCCAAGAGGCACAGGCCATGATGACCGACGAGCTCATGGAGGAGACCCTTCGCAGCCAGGTCGCTGTGGACCCTGGCCTCGTTGCTTGACCTCGTGGCGATCGGCATCACGAACGGTGCCTGGCGGAACAGCTGCATCGAAAACTGGCACGCTGAAGGCCGACTTTCGGACGGCGACATGATGCGCATCAACAGCTACACCACAGATGCCATACGTCGGCGCCTGAAGGGGTGGTGCGTTGAGTCCGGGATCACTTCGGCGAGCAGCACCGCACTGGCAAGGACCGACGTCGAGGATGTAGACGTCCTTGCGGGTCGCCTCTTCCGATGGCTGACGAATGCCGAGCGCAGGCTTCCTACCGGCATGACCCTCGGCGAGTTGGCTCGCTCGCAGGAAGACCTCGATGCATACGAGGACCACGCAGATCGGGTTCTCGGCGGCTTTGCCGGACAGATGGAGGACAGAGGCGTCCGATTCGGCCTGCTCCGCACCGCCTGCCACGGTGCCCTGGCCTGCTCCCGGTGGTGGGCGCACCCCACATGGCCTGACCGCGTCGAACGATTCATCCGCGTCCTTGACGATGCAACCAACGCTCACTGGGGTACTGACGGGGAATGGAGGGAGAAACTGGGCGCCGAGCCACCCTCCGTGCAAGACCGTGACATTCTGCGTGCCACACTGCTGGTCAGCCCCTGGAAACTCGATCCCACGGCCGCCGAGTGGATCGTGCATGCCGGGATCGGTTACTTGAGGCCCGAAACCGGGTCCACGTCCGATGAGGTAACCCGCGCCCGAGCCCTCATCGAGCCGGCCGGGGACAGATCGTCGCCGAATACTTCGACCTCGGCCACAGTCGCTCCCTGCCCTGGCAACGCCGACCCCGCGCCAACGAACTCCTCCAAGCCCTCCGCAATCCCAATCGCGGCTTCGACGCCGTCGTGATCGAAGAGCCGCAGCGCACCTTCTAGGCAACCAGTTCGGCAAAACCTTCTTCGTCTTGTCCACTTCCGCATCCCCTTGTGGGCCCCGGATGTCAGCGGCCCCATCGACCCCGACGACGAGGCCCACGATCTCGTCATGTCCGTCTTCGGCGGCATGAACAAAGGCGAACGCAACCGCGTCAAGATCGGCGCCCGCACCGCCATGAGCTCCCAGGCACAGCTGCAGTGCCGCTACCTCGGCGGCCGACCTCCCTACGGCTACCGCATCGCCGACGCCGGCCCCCACCCCCACCCCGCCAAAGCGGCCATCGGCCAGCGCATCCACAAGCTCGAACCCGACCCCGCCGCCGCACCCGTCGTGCAGCGGTCTTCACCATGTACGTCTAGGGCCTGAGCGACAGGGCCGTCGCCGCCCTGTTCAACCATCAGGGCATTCCCTGCCCCTCCGCCCACGATGCCGCGCGCAATCCGCACCGTGCGAAGACCGCACGGCAACCCGGAGCCGTCAGGGCGATCCTCCTCAACCCCCGCTACACCGGCCACGAGGTGTGGAACAAACAGCGCAAAGAAGAACGCCTCATCGGCATCGACGACATCACGCTCGGCCACCGCACCCACATGACGCACAACCCCGCCGAGGAGTGGATCCACTCCATCGAGCCGGCAAACGACGCACTCGTCACCAAGAAACTCTTCGAAGCCGTACAGGCAACCCGCAGAAAGCGCGCCCGCACGCAGCAGCGGCAGGAACGCCCACCCAGGCCCGCCAGGCGATCAAGGAATGTGACCGGCGGCTCGCCCGCTACCAGGCTGCCCTCGACGCCGGAGCTGACCCCGCCGTCGTCACCCAGTGGATCAACGACGCACAACGGGATAAGAACGCGGCGCAGAAGAAGCCCGACGCACTGCCGGCCGCCCGAAAGAAGGAATCGCCCCTCACCGACGACCAGATCCGGGCGATCACTGAGAGATTCGGAGACATCGCACAACGCATCCAGACAGCCGCCGCTGAAGAAGGGGCCCCTCTACGAAGCCCTCGGCATCACCATCAGCTACGACAACGCAACGAGGGCCGCGACCGTAAGGTCGAGGCCCTCGATTCCGTACCCCTATAGCGAGTGTCCGAGGGGGGACTTGAACCCCCACGCCCGATAAAGGGCACTAGCACCTCAAGCTAGCGCGTCTGCCATTCCGCCACCCGGACCAGGTGCTGCCGCCTGACGGGGTGGGCCCCGCGGCGACATGGACAACAATACCAAGGTTTCGGAGTGGCTTTCACCTGCGTATCCGTCGGGTAGGCAGGAATGGCAGGCATGTGGTGCAGCCTTCCTTCACCACGGAGTGTGAGGTGACAGTCACGTTACGGGGTCAGCCGGTACTCCGGGAAGTTCCCCGGCAGCCGCTCCCCCGGTACGCCCTGGGTCACCGCGCGGATCAGGAGTTCGCCGCCGACGAAGGCGCCGCGCCAGGCCGCGCCGAAGCCGCCGAAGAGCTCGTCCCGGTCGCCTCGGGAGCGGGGGGTGCCGTGGCCCACCTTGAAGGCCCGGATCTGGGGGGCCAGGCGGTCGAAGGTGGCCCTGTCGTCGGTCGACAGGGTGGCGACCAGCGCGCCGTTCGAGGCGTTCATCGCCGCCAGCAGTTCCGCCTCGGTGTCGACCAGGACGATCGTGTCGACGGGGCCGAAGGGTTCGGCGTGGTGGAGGGGGGAGGACGGGGGCGGGTTCAGCAGGGTGACCGGGTGGACGTACGCCGAGGTGTCCTGGCCCGGGAGGAAGCGGGCGTCCTGCGGTCGGCCCCGGTGCAGGGGGACCGCGCCGCGGTCGACGGCCTCCGTCACCTGGTCCGTGAGTTCCTTCGCCTTGGCGGCGTTGATCAGGGGGCCGTAGTCCAGCTCGGGGAAGGGGGCGTCCGGCCGCTCCACGGCCAGGGGGTGGCCGACCCGCACGGCGCGCACGGCCGGAAGGTACGCCGCCAGGAACTCGTCGAACAGCGCGCGCTGGACGACGAAGCGCGGGTAGGCGGTGCAGCGCTGCTTGCCGTAGTCGAACAGTTTGGGGACGACGGCCGCGAAGGCCTCCCAGTCGCTGTGGTTCCAGATGCCCCAGGTGTTCAGGCCCTCCTGTTCGAGGATGTGCCGTTTGCCGAGGTCGGCCACCGCCGTGGCCACCGCCGCGCCGGTGTCCCGGCCTCCGACGAAGGAGACGCAGCCGATCTCCGGCGCCCGCACCAGCGCCTCGGAGAGTTCGCGTCCGCTGCCGCTGACCAGGGTGACGGGCACGCCCTCGCGGGCGGCCAGCGCACAGGCCAGGGTGAGACAGGCCACGCCGCCGTCGGTCGGGGTCTTGGCGATGACCGCGTTGCCCGCCAGGGCCTGGACCAGCATCGCGTGGACGAGCACGCTCATCGGGTAGTTCCAGCTGGCGATGTTCGAGACCGGGCCGTCCAGAGGGGAACGGTTCGCGATCATCGGCTCGATGCCGTCGACGTACCAGCGCACTCCGTCGATGGCCCGGTCGACGTCCGCCTGCGCCAGCCGCCACGGTTTGCCGATCTCCCAGACCAGCAGCAGGGCCAGGAGCGCGCGGTGCTCGGTGAGGGCGTCGAGGGCGGCCGCGATCCGGGCGCGGCGTTCGGGCAGAAGGACGTGGCGCCAGGCGCGGTGCTGGTCCAGGGCCGCCCGTACGGCTCGTTCCGCGGTGGCCGCGTCCAGGCGGGGCGGGCCCGCCGTGGGGCGGCCGTCGACCGGGCTGGTCGCGGGGAGCGGCCGGCCGTCCGCCTGCCAGGCGGCGTTCCAGAGGTTCAGGACGCGCTCGTCCCGGAACGCCTCGGGCGCGACGGCGAGGCAGCGCTGCCACGCGTCGCCCCAGGAGGTGTGGGATTTGAGGGTGAGGGTGGATGCCATCAGATTGCTCCGCTCCCGGTGCGTCGGTGCGCTCACGCGCGCGCTCCCAGCGCCGCCAGTGCGAGGCGCGCCGTCTGGGTCGGTGTGCCGCCCACCGCCACTCCGGCCGCCTCCAGCGCGGCCTTCTTCGCCTGCGCCGTGCCCGTCGAGCCGGAGACGATGGCGCCCGCGTGGCCCATGGTCCGGCCCTCGGGGGCCGTGAAGCCCGCGATGTAGCCGACGACGGGTTTGGTGACGTGGTCGCGGACGAAGGCGGCGGCGCGTTCCTCGGCGTCGCCGCCGATCTCGCCGATCATCACGATCAGTTCGGTGTCGGGGTCGGCCTCGAAGGCGGCCAGGCAGTCGATGTGGCTGGTGCCGGTCACCGGGTCGCCGCCGATGCCCACGCAGGTCGAGAAGCCGATGTCGCGCAGCTCGTACATGAGCTGGTAGGTGAGCGTGCCCGACTTGGAGACCAGTCCGATGGGGCCCGGCTTGGTGATGTCGGCCGGGATGATGCCCGCGTTGGACTGGCCGGGGGTGATCAGGCCCGGGCAGTTCGGGCCGATCACCCGCGTCCCCGTCCGTCGCGCGTACGCGGTGAAGGCGACGGTGTCGTGCACGGGGATGCCCTCGGTGATGACGACGACGAGGCCGATGCCCGCGTCGGCGGCCTCCAGCACCGCCGCCTTGGCGAAGGCCGGGGGGACGAACACCACGCTCACGTCCGCGCCGGTCGCCTCCCTTCCTTCCCGCACCGTGCCGTGGACGGGGACGGCACGGTCGTCGAAGTCGACGGTCCGGCCCGCCTTGCGCGGGTTGACTCCGCCGACGACGTCCGTGCCGGCCGCGAGCATGCGGCGGGTGTGCTTCATGCCCTCGCCGCCGGTCATGCCCTGGACGAGGACCTTGCTGTCCTTGGTGAGGTGGATGGCCATGACCTGCCGTCTCCTTAGGCTGCGGTGGCGAGTTCGGCGGCACGGCGGGCGGCGCCGTCCATGGTGGTGGCCTGGTGGACCAGGGGGTGCGCGCGTGCGTCGAGGACGGCGCGGCCGCGCGCGGCGTTGTTGCCGTCCAGGCGTACGACCAGTGGTCTGGTCAGCCGCACCGTGTCCAGGGCCCGGACGATGCCCTCGGCGACCGCGTCGCAGGCGGTGATGCCGCCGAAGACGTTGACGAGGACGGACTTGACCGCCGGGTCGGAGAGGATGACGGTCAGTCCGTCGGCCATCACCTGCGCCGACGCCCCGCCGCCGATGTCGAGGAAGTTGGCGGGCCGGGCGCCGCAGCCGGCCACCACGTCCAGCGTCGACATGACGAGTCCGGCGCCGTTGCCGATGACGCCGACCTCGCCGTCGAGCCTGACGTAGTTGAGCCCCTTGGCGGCGGCCGCCGCCTCCAGCGGGTCGTCGTGCGGGGACTCCTCGGCTCCCCAACGCGCCTGCCGGAAGCGGGCGTTGTCGTCGAGGGTGACCTTGCCGTCGAGGGCGACGATCCGGCCCTGCGCGGTGCGTACGAGCGGGTTGACCTCGACGAGGACGGCGTCCTCGCGGACCAGCACCTCCCACAGCCGTACCAGGACGTCGACGGTCTGCGGTGGGAGCCCGGCCGCCTCGGCGATCTCGCTCGCCCGCGCCGGGGTGACGCCCTGGGCCGGATCGATGTGCACCCGGGCGACCGCCTCCGGCCTGCGGGCGGCGACCTCCTCGATCTCCATGCCGCCCTCGGCCGAGGCGATCGCGAGGAAGCGGCCGGCGGCGCGGTCGAGGACGTAGGAGACGTAGAACTCCTGTTCCACATCGACCGGTTGGGCCAGCATCACCGTGCCCACCGTGTGGCCCTTGATGTCCATGCCGAGGAGCTGACGTGCGGTCAGCTCGGCGGCCTTGGGGTCGGCGGCCATCCTCACGCCGCCCGCCTTGCCCCGGCCGCCGGTCTTCACCTGCGCCTTGACGACGACGCGTCCGCCGAGCCGGCGGGCGATCTCGCGCGCCTGAAGGGGCGAGTCGGTGACCTCCGCCCTCGGCACCACGATGCCGTGTTCTTCGAAGAGTTCCCTTGCCTGGTGTTCGTACAGGTCCATCTCGGCTCCTGTCTGCGAAGTCATCGCGAGGCCGAACCGGCGATGACTGAAAAGTGCCGCACACCCCCTGGACACCACCCACCGGATGCGGGATAACAAGCTTCATACAGTATTCGTCGACTGTATGCAATGTACCGCGAGAGCAGTTCCACCCCTACGAAGGGACAGGACTTCGCCATGCCCGACGACACCCAGGACGCCCAGCAGGCCCGGCACACCGAGGACGTGATCTCCGGCGGCCATCTCGTCGCCAAGGCCCTCAAGGCTGAGGGAGTCGACCGCATCTACACCCTGTGCGGTGGCCACATCATCGACATCTACGACGGCTGCGTCGACGAGGGCATCGAGGTCGTCGACGTACGACACGAGCAGGTCGCCGCCCACGCGGCCGACGGCTACGCGCGCCTGACCGGCAAACCCGGCTGTGCGGTCGTCACTGCCGGTCCCGGTACGACGGACGCCGTCACCGGTGTCGCCAACGCCTTCCGCGCGGAGTCCCCGATGCTGCTGATAGGCGGTCAGGGGGCCCACACCCAGCACAAGATGGGGTCCCTCCAGGACCTTCCGCACGTCGACATGATGACGCCCATCACCAAATTCGCGGCGACGGTGCCGGACACCGCACGGGCGGCGGACATGGTGTCGATGGCGTTCCGCGAGTGTTACCACGGGGCACCAGGGCCGTCCTTCCTGGAGATCCCCAGGGACGTGCTCGACGCCAAGGTCCCGCGCGACAAGGCCCGCGTCCCGGCCGCCGGCCACTACCGCGCCTCCACCCGCTCGGCCGGCGACCCCGAGGCGGTCGAGGCCCTCGCCGACCTCCTCGTCCACGCCGAGAAGCCCGCCATCCTGCTGGGCAGTCAGGTCTGGACGACCCGCGGCACCGAGGCCGCCATCGAGCTCGTGCGGACCCTGAACATCCCCGCGTACATGAACGGCGCCGGACGCGGCACCCTCCCGCCCGGCGACCCGCACCACTTCCAGCTCTCCCGCCGGTACGCCTTCTCGAACGCCGACGTCATCGTGATCGTCGGGACCCCCTTCGACTTCCGCATGGGCTACGGCAAGCGGCTCTCCCCCGAGGCGACGGTCGTGCAGATCGACCTCGACTACCGGACCGTCGGCAAGAACCGCGACATCGACCTCGGCATCGTCGGTGACGCGGGGCTGGTGCTGAAGTCCGTGACCGAAGCCGCCTCCGGCCGCCTCAACGGCGGCGCCGCCCGGCGCAAGGAGTGGCTCGACGAGCTGCGCGCCGCCGAGCAGACCGCGATCGACAAGCGGCTGCCGCAGCTGAGGTCCGACGCCTCCCCCATCCACCCCTACCGGCTGGTCAGCGAGATCAACGACTTCCTCACCGAGGACTCGATCTACATCGGCGACGGCGGCGACATCGTCACCTTCTCCGGACAGGTCGTACAGCCCAAGTCGCCGGGCCACTGGATGGACCCGGGCCCGCTCGGCACCCTCGGCGTCGGCATCCCCTTCGTGCTCGCCGCCAAGCAGGCCCGCCCCGACAAGGAGGTCGTCGCCCTCTTCGGCGACGGTGCCTTCTCCCTCACCGGCTGGGACTTCGAGACGCTGGTCCGCTACGACCTGCCCTTCGTCGGGATCGTCGGCAACAACTCCTCGATGAACCAGATCCGCTACGGCCAGGCCGCCAAGTACGGCAAGGAGCGCGAGCGGGTCGGCAACACCCTCGGCGACGTCCACTACGACAAGTTCGCGCGGATGCTCGGCGGTCACGGCGAGGAGGTCCGCGACCCCGCCGACATCGGCCCCGCCCTCCGGCGCGCCCGCGAGTCGGGCAAGCCCTCCCTGATCAACGTCTGGGTGGACCCGGACGCCTACGCCCCCGGAACGATGAACCAGACGATGTACAAGTGAGGAGAACGTCCATGACGGGCAAGGCACTTGAAGGCATCCGAGTCCTGGACATGACGCACGTCCAGTCCGGCCCCTCCGCCACCCAGCTGCTGGCCTGGCTCGGTGCGGACGTCGTCAAGCTGGAGGCGCCCACCGGCGACATCACGCGCAAGCAGCTGCGCGACCTCCCGGACGTCGACTCCCTCTACTTCACGATGCTCAACTGCAACAAGCGCAGCATCACGCTCAACACCAAGACCGAACGCGGCAAGGAACTGCTGACCGAGCTGATCCGCCGCTCGGACGTCATGGTGGAGAACTTCGGCCCGGGAGCCGTCGACCGGATGGGATTCACCTGGGACCGGATCAAGGAGATCAACCCGCGGCTCGTCTACGCCTCCATCAAGGGGTTCGGCGAGGGCCCGTACACGAACTTCAAGGCGTACGAGGTCGTCGCGCAGGCCATGGGCGGGTCCATGTCGACCACCGGCTTCGAGGACGGGCCGCCGACGGCGACCGGCGCGCAGATCGGTGACTCCGGGACCGGGGTGCACCTGGTCGCCGGAGTACTCGCCGCGCTGTTCCAGCGGGAGCGGACCGGGCGCGGGCAGCGGGTCAACGTGGCCATGCAGCACGCGGTGCTCAACCTGTGCCGGGTCAAGCTGCGCGACCAGCAGCGCCTGGCCCACGGCCCGCTCGCCGAGTACCCCAACGAGGACTTCGGCGACGAGGTCCCCCGCTCCGGGAACGCCTCCGGCGGCGGGCAGCCGGGCTGGGCGGTCAAGTGCGCGCCGGGCGGCCCCAACGACTACGTGTACGTGATCGTGCAGCCGGTCGGCTGGAAGCCCATCAGCGAGCTGATCGGCCGGCCCGAACTGGCCGACGACCCCGACTGGGCCACCCCGGAGGCCCGGCTGCCCCGCCTGAACAAGATGTTCCAGCTGATCGAGGAGTGGTCCTCGACCCTGCCCAAGTGGGAGGTGCTGGAGAGGCTCAACGCCCACAACATCCCGTGCGGGCCGATCCTGTCCACCAGGGAGATCATCGAGGACGAGTCGCTGGTCGCCAACGAGATGGTGGTGCGCGTCCCCCACCCCGAGCGCGGCGAGTTCGTCACCGTCGGCAGCCCGCTGAAGCTGTCCGACTCCCCCGTCGAGGTCGTCGGTTCACCGCTGCTCGGCGAGCACAACGAAGAGGTCTACGTCGGCGAGCTGGGCCTCGGCGACGAGGAGCTGCGCCTGCTGAAGTCGAACGGGGTGATCTGACGTGATGGCCGAGGACCGGGAGCTGAGGGTGCGCGCCCTGCTCGACTCGGTGCGGGCGGAGGGCCGCCGCGCCCTCACCGCACCCGAGGGCAAGGTGATCGCCGACGCCTACGGGATCGCCGTACCGGGCGAGGAGCTGGCGCGGGACGTGGAGGAGGCCGTGGCGTGCGCGGCGCGCTTCGGCGGACCGGTGGTGATGAAGATCGTGTCGCCGGACATCCTGCACAAGACCGACGCCGGCGGGGTCGTGGTCGGCGTGGCGGGCGCGGCGGACGTACGGGCGGCGTTTCACCGTATCGTCGAGAACGCCCGGGCTTACGACGCCGACGCCCGTATCGACGGCGTGCAGGTGCAGGAGCTGCTGCCCGAGGGGCAGGAGGTCATCGTCGGCGCGGTGACCGACCCGACGTTCGGGAAGGTGGTGGCCTTCGGGCTGGGCGGTGTCCTCGTCGAGGTGCTGAAGGACGTGACGTTCCGCCTGGCGCCCGTGGACGCCGACGAGGCGCTGTCCATGCTGGACTCGATCCGTGCCGCGGACGTCCTGCGCGGGGTGCGCGGACGGGCGGGCGTGGACCGGTGGGCGCTCGCCGAACAGATCCGCCGGGTCTCCCAACTGGTCGCGGACTTCCCGGAGATCGTCGAGGTGGACCTCAACCCGGTGATCGCGACATCGGAGGGTGCGGTCGCGGCCGACATCCGGGTGATCCTGGCCGACGAGCAGCCACCGGCACGCAGGAAATACACCCGCGACGAGATCCTCACCTCGATGCGGCGCCTGATGCAGCCGTCATCGGTGGCCGTCGTCGGCGCCTCCAACGAGCCGGGGAAGATCGGCAACTCGGTGATGCGCAACCTCGTCGACGGCGGCTTCGCCGGGGAGATCCATCCGGTGAACCCCAAGGCCGATGACATTCTGGGCCGCAAGGCGTACAAGAGTGTCACGGACGTTCCCGGTGAGGTGGATGTGGCGGTCTTCGCTATCCCCGCCAAGTTCGTGGCCTCGGCCCTGGAGGAGGTGGGACGGAAGAAGATCCCCAACGCGGTGCTGATCCCCTCCGGGTTCGCGGAGACCGGCGAGCACGCGCTCCAGGCCGAGATCGTGGCGATCGCCGAGCGGTACGGGATCCGGCTGCTCGGGCCGAACATCTACGGCTACTACTCGACCTGGCAGGACCTGTGCGCCACGTTCTGCACGCCGTACGACGTCAAGGGCGGGGTGGCGCTGACCTCCCAGTCCGGCGGGATCGGCATGGCGATCCTGGGCTTCGCCCGCACCACGAAGACGGGCGTGTCGGCGATCGTGGGCCTCGGCAACAAGTCGGACCTGGACGAGGACGACCTGCTGACCTGGTTCGGCGAGGACCCGCACACCGAGTGCATCGCGATGCACCTGGAGGACCTCAAGGACGGCCGTGCCTTCGTGGAGGCCGCGCGGGCCACGGTGCCGAAGAAGCCGGTCGTGGTGCTGAAGGCGGGCCGTACGGCGGCGGGCGCGAAGGCCGCCGGGTCGCACACCGGCGCGCTGGCGGGCGACGACGCCGTGTACGACGACATCCTGCGGCAGGCGGGCGTCATCCGGGCGCCCGGTCTGAACGACATGCTGGAGTACGCCCGCGCGCTGCCCGTGCTGCCCACTCCTCAGGGCGACAACGTGGTCATCATCACCGGCGCCGGCGGCAGCGGGGTGCTGCTGTCCGACGCGGTGACCGACAACGGGCTGTCGCTGATGGAGATCCCGCCGGACCTGGACGAGGCGTTCCGCCGCTTCATCCCGCCGTTCGGCGCCGCCGGCAACCCGGTGGACATCACCGGGGGCGAGCCGCCGTCGACGTACGAGGCGACGATCCGTCTCGGCCTGGAGGATCCGCGCATCCACGCGCTCGTCCTCGGCTACTGGCACACCATCGTCACCCCTCCCATGGTGTTCGCCGAGCTGACCGCCCGGGTGGTGGCCGAGTTCCGCGAACGCGGGATCCAGAAGCCGGTGGTGGCCTCGCTCGCCGGTGACGTGGAGGTGGAGGAGGCCTGCCAGTACCTCTTCGAGCGGAGGGTCGTGGCGTACCCGTACACGACGGAGAAGCCGGTGGCCGTGCTCGGTGCGAAGTATCGGTGGGCGCGGGCGGCGGGGCTGCTGTCGTGAGCCGCGTGAGCGTCACGTCTCGTGGTGTGCCGAGGGGGCGGTACATGAGCTGAGTCAGCTGAGGGGCGGCCGGCGGTGCGCGTCGGCCGCGCCCGGGACCCGTGCGCGCACGAAAGGCAATGGACGGGGGGCACCGGCCAGAACTTTCGACGCAAGGGGTGCTACCGCGAGATGGAAACCATCGATCCACCCGCCTCCCCGGTCTGCCGGGAGGTGCGTGACCGCAGGGGCCGTGTGTACCGGGTCGGCGAGAGCGATGCCGATCTGCTGGGCCGTGGCCGGATCTGGATGGTCGTCCTGCCCTGGGTGGGCATGGCGGGCATCAGTTGCGCCGCCTACGCGTTCCTCGCGGCGCAGTCGGGTCTCCGGGCCGCCCACCGGTGGGGCGGGGACCTCGGGTGGCCGGCCGGGCTGTGGGCGTTGTGCCAGGCGGCCGTGGTCCTGCCGGCCGGGCGGCTGCGGGAGAGCGGCCGGCTTCCCGCCCGGGCGGCCATGGCGACGGGAGCGTTCGGCACCCTGGCCGGGTACCTGGCGCTCGCCCTCGCCCCGCATCTCACCGTCGCCCGCCTGGGGTTCGCCGTGTGCGCCGGTGCGGGCGCCGGGCTGGTCCAGGCGACCTGTCTGACGCTGCCGGGCACCTGGTGGCCCGAACGCCGGGGCGGCCCCACGGCCGTCGTGGCGAGCGGACTCGCCCTCGGGGCCGTACCGCTTCTTCTCCGCCCGGTCGCGGACGCCGACCCGCGGGTCCTGCTCGCGGTCGCGGGTGCCTCGGCGGCCCTGGCCGTGGCCGGTGCCGGCCGGTTCCTCCGGGACCCGCCGCGCAACTGGTGGCCGCCGCGTCCCGACCCGCGGTCCGTGCCGGCGGACCCCGGCGCCCGGCGCGCACGGGAGAAGAACCCGCCCGCCGTGCGCCACCACACCCTCCGGCAGGCCGCCCGCACCCCGGCCCTGTGGCTGATGTGGCTCTGCCTGCTGGGCGCGGCCGGTGTCACCGTGCTCGGCGTCTGCCTGCTCACCGTGTACGGCGGGGAGTTCGGGCCCGGTGGCCGGGTGGTGCGGGCGGTGACCGTCGCGGGTGGCGCCGCGGCGGCCGCGGGCGGCGCGCTGTCGGACCGCTGGGGTCGGCGCGCCATCCTGATCGTGGCCTGTCTGCTGCTGGGCGCCGCACAGTTCGGCGTCGCGGTCGCGGACCGCACGGGCAGCGGTGCGCTCCTTCTCGGCTGTGCCGCCGCCACCGGCGCGGCCGGTGTGGCCGTACCGGCGCTGATGTGCGCGCTGGCCGCGGACCACTTCGGTGAGAACCACAGCGCGAGCGTCCACGGACTGCTCGCCGGCGCCTGGCTGCTGCCGGTCGCCGCCGTCTGCGGCACGGGTGCCGCGGCGTACGCCGCGCGGGACCCGCACGCCGCGTTCCTCCTGGCGGGCTGCACCGGGCTCGCCTGCGCCGCAGTGGCGCTGTTCCTCAAGGCGCCGGGCAGGCTCAGCGCCCGGCGCGTCGTCCCCAATCCCCACCCTCTCGGCGAGGAGATGGCCTGACATGACGGCTGATCCGATGGCAACAAGGAACACGCCGGCCGATCCCGGCACGGCGAAGGGCGCGTACGGCGAAGTCACCGACTCCCGGGGGCGGGTCTACCGCGTCGGCGAGACGGACCGGGACATACTCGGCCACTCACGCAAGTTCATGGTGTACCTGCCGTGGATATCCATGATGGCCATCAGTGTCTCCGAGTACGCCTACGGCTCCGCGGAGGACACCCTGTCGGAGGCGCACGGCTGGACGCAGAGCAACACCTTCTGGATCCTCAGCGTCTGGGTGTTCTTCCAGGCGGGCATCGCCTTCCCGGCGGGCTGGCTGCGCGAGCGCGGCATCCTCACCGCGCGCCGGGCCATGTACGTGGGTGCGGCGATGTGCCTGCTGGGCTTCCTGGCCCTGTCGCACCTCGACAACGTGACGCTGGCCATCCTCGGCTTCGGTGTGGTCGGCGGGCTCGGCTCCGGGCTGATCTACGCCACCTGCATCAACATGGTCGGCAAGTGGTTCCCGGAGCGGCGCGGCGCGAAGACCGGCTTCGTCAACGGCGGCTTCGCCTACGGCTCGCTGCCGTTCATCTTCATCTTCAACTACGCCTTCGACACCGGCAACTACGACGAGGTGCTGGACCTGATCGGTGTCTACGTGCTGATCGTGGTCGCCGTCTGCGCGTTCTTCTTCAAGGACCCGCCGAAGAACTGGTGGCCGGCCGACGTCGACCCGCTGTCGCACTCCGGGAACAGCAAGAGCGCGGCGAGCCTGGCCAAGAACCCGCCGGCGGTACGGCAGTACACGCCGAAGGAGGCGATCAGGACGGGCATGCTGCCGCTGATGTGGATCACCGTCGTGATGACCGCCGGTGTGTCGATCTTCGGGATCTCCTTCCAGGTGGACTTCGCCAAGGAGATCGGCTTCGGTCCGCTGGTCGCCGCGTCGTCGATGGGCATCATGGCCGTCATCAACGGCGTCGGCCGGGCCGTGGTCGGCTGGCTGTCGGACCTGTGGGGCCGCAAGACCGCGCTGATCTTCGTCATCGTCGTGCTCGGTCTGGCCCAGTTCGGCGTCATCTGGGCCGGTGACATGAAGAACGAGTGGCTGTTCCTGTTCTTCGCCTTCCTCTCCGGCTTCGGCGGCGGCGCGTTCTACCCGATGTTCGCGGCGCTGACCCCGGACTACTTCGGCGAGAACTACAACGCCACCAACTACGGGCTGGTGTACAGCGGCAAGCTGGTCAGCGGTCTGTTCGGCGGCGGGCTGGGCTCCATGGTGGTGGGCGCCTGGGGCTACAACGGCGCCTACGCGCTGGCCGGCGGCGTGTCGATGGTGGCGGCGGCGCTCGCGCTGCTGCTGCGGCAGCCGGGGCGCGGAGGACGGGACGGCGCGGCGGTCTCCGCGGCTGCCGAGCCGCGGACCGCGGCGGGCTGAGCACGCCCGGTACGGCGCAGGGGGTGCCCTTCCCGTCGCTGCGGGAGGGGCACTCCCTGTCACGGCCGGCGCGGCCTCACGCGGGCGAGAACAGGTGGTCGCTGATGAGCCGGGCCGCGCCGATCACGCCGGCCTTCGGTCCCAGCTCACCGAGGACGATGGGGAGGTTGCCGGTCGCCAGCGGCAGCGACTGGCGGTAGACCTGGGTTCGGATCGCGGCGAGCAGGGTGTGTCCGAGGCCGGTGACGCCGCCGCCGATCACCACCAGGCCGGGGTTGAAGAAGGAGACGAGCCCGGCGATGACCTGGCCCGTGCGGGTGCCGCCGTCCCTGATGAGGTCGAGCGAGGTGGCGTCGCCCGCGGCGGCAGCGGCGGCGACGTCGACGGAGGTGAGGGTGCCGTTCGCCTCCAGCCGGGAGGCGAGTTCCGCCGACAGTCCCTGCGCGGCCGCCTCCTGTGCGTCGCGGGCGAGGGCCGCGCCGCTGAAGTGTGCCTCCAGGCAGCCCCGGTTGCCGCAGGCGCAGGGGCGGCCGTCGGGCACGGCCTGGATGTGCCCGATGTCGCCGGCGCTGCCCGTCGCGCCGCGGTGGACCTGACCGCCGACGACGATGCCGCAGCCGATGCCGGTGCCGATCTTGACGCAGAGGAAGTCGTCCACGGACCGGGCGACGCCCGCGTGCTGCTCGCCCATCGCCATGAGGTTCACGTCGTTGTCGACCATGACCGGGCAGCCGAGGTCCTGGCTGAGCGCCTCCCGTACCGGGAAGCCGTCCCAGCCCGGCATGATCGGCGGCGCCACGGGGACGCCCTCGGGGAAGCGGACGGGCCCGGGGACGCCGATGCCGGCGCCGTCGAAGCCGTCCGCGAGTCCGGTCGCCCGCAGCTTGGCGGCCATGGCGAGGACCTGCTCGAAGACCGCGACGGGGCCCTCGCGCACGTCCATCGGCTGGTTGAGGTGTCCCAGCACCTCCAGTTCGGCGTTGGTGACCGCGACGTCGACGGAGGTGGCGCCGATGTCGACGCCCAGGAAGCGCAGGGTGGGTGCGAGCCGGACGTTGTGGGAGCGGCGGCCGCCGCGCGAGGCGGCGAGCCCGTCGGCGACGACCAGTCCGGTCTCCAGGAGGCGGTCGACCTCCACGGCCAGTTTCGACCGGGACAGGTCGACCAGGTCGCCGAGCTGTGCGCGGGAGTTCGGACCCGAGTCGCGCAACAGCTTCAGCAGCCGCGCCTGGTGTGCGTTGGCGGGTCGTGCCGTCATGCGTCTCACGTGCCCCCCTCCCTGTCTCAATTCAGCCGATCCACCGGGTTTTGAGGCGAACGTAGCAGTGAGCGGCGGGCCTGAGAACCAGTCGTGGCACTAATCACCGCACCTTTTGCCATCGGAAGGACAAAGCGGCTCGAGGCGATCCTCTGCGGCCCCTACGGCCCTCCGCCGCCGCGTGGCGCGCGAGGTCAGGACTGCGCGCGCTCGTGGTACGACCTGCGGGTGTGCTCGGTGTGTTCGCGCATCAGGCGGGTGGCGCGCTGCTCGTCGTGGCCGGCGACGGCCGCGATGAGCTCGCGGTGCTCGACCCAGGACTGGCCGCCGCGCTGCCGGGCCACCGGCGTGTAGTACCAGCGCACCCGGCGGTCGACCTGGGCGGCGAGTTCGGCCAGGACCGCGTTGCCGGCCAGGTCCATGATCGTGGCGTGGAAGCGGGCGTTGAGGGCGACGGCCGCGTCCACGTCGTCGTCGGCGACGGCCCGCTCGCCCTGGGCGCACAGCTCCTCCAGCGCGGCGACGCCCGCCTCGTCCGCGTTGACGGCGGCCAGCCGGGCGGCCTCCGCCTCCAGCAGCGTACGGACCGTCAGCAGCTGGTCGGCCTCCTCCTCGGTGGGCTCGTGCACGAACGCGCCCTGCGCGGGCCGCAGATCGACCCACCCCTCGGTGTTCAGCCGCTGGAGCGCCTCCCGCACCGGCTGCCGGGAGACGCCGAGGTGTCCGGCGAGTTCGCTCTCGACCAGATGCTGGCCGGGCTGGAGGGCACGGGTGGTGATGAGTTCGAGCAGCGCCTCGTAGACGCGGTCCCGCAGCGGCCCGGGCCTCTCGAGTCTGGGCACTGCCCCCTGCGGCAGTCCTGTCGACAACATCGCGGTCCCTCCACGGCAACGAGCGGATCACCGGCAGCCAGTATCGATTGGCTTTCGTCTACAGTCTACGGCGCACAATGGTCATGGAGAGCCGGAATCGGTCACTCACACCCCGGGCGTGAGGGTCGTGCGCGCCGCTCACGGACAGCGCACGACCTGTCCCGCGTAGGACAGGTTGCCGCCGAAGCCGAACAGCAGCACCGGGTCGCCCGCGCCGACCGCGCCCTGCTCCAGCAGCTTGGACAGGGCCATCGGGATGCTCGCCGCCGAGGTGTTGCCCGACTCGGAGACGTCGCGGGCGACCACCGCGCCCACGGCACCGAGCTTCTCCGCCAGCGGTTCGATGATGCGCAGGTTGGCCTGGTGCAGGACGACCCCGGCGAGGTCCTCGGGCGCCACCCCCGCCCGCTCGCAGGTCTGCCGGGCCAGCGGCGGCAGTTGCGTGGTGGCCCACCGGTAGACGCTCTGCCCCTCCTGCGCGAACCGCGGGGGCGAGCCCTCGATGCGTACGGCGTGTCCCATCTCGGGCACCGATCCCCACAGCACCGGCCCGATCCCGGGGGTCTCGCGCGGCGCGCAGGCCTCGACGACGGCGGCGCCCGCGCCGTCACCGACGAGCACACAGGTCGTCCGGTCGCTCCAGTCGGTCACGTCGGACATCTTGTCGGCGCCGATGACCAGGGCGCGTGTCGCGGCTCCCGCCCGCACGGTGTGGTCGGCGGTGGCCAGGGCGTGGGTGAAGCCGGCGCACACGACGTTGACGTCCATCGCGGCCGGCCGCGGGATGCCGAGGCGGGCCGCGACGCGCGCGGCGGTGTTCGGGGAGCGGTCCACGGCCGTGGAGGTGGCGACCAGGACCAGGTCGATGTCGTCGGGGGCGAGTCCCGCCGCCGCGAGCGCCTTGGCGGCGGCGTGCGCGGCGAGTTCGTCGACCGGCTCGTCGGGGGCGGCGATGTGCCGGGTCCGGATGCCCACCCGGCTCCTGATCCACTCGTCGCTGGTGTCCACCAGCGCCGCCAGGTCCTCGTTGGTGAGCACCTTGGCGGGCTGGTAGTGGCCGACGGCGCGGATGCGCGAGCCGTTCATCGGGAGTCCCCCTCGTTGCCGTAGGTAGCGGACTCCCCAGTCTGATCAGTGACTCACGGGTAGAGCGGCAGGCGAGGCGACAGGAAACGGGCGCCCGACTTGTCGGCTTCCGTCAGATGCTCGGACGACCGGACAACTCACTTCACCCCGTGAACAACTGCGTCGCCTTCTGTACGAGCTCGTACAACCCATAGGCGAGCGGCGCCCCCACCCACAGCCACGCGAAGGCGACGAGGGGCCGCCGGGCGGGCGGGCTATGACTGCTGTCGTGCGGCGACGTCGGCATCGGTGCCCTTTCTCGGTGCGGGGAGGTGGTGGCGGGCGTGGACGGGCCGGATCAGTTCGTTGGCGACGAAGCCGACGACGAGCAGCGCGATCATGACGCCGAAGGACAGGCCGTACAACGAGGAACCGTGCTTGCCGGCGGCCTCCTGGTGGTCGGCGATCCAGTTGACGATGAGCGGCCCGAGCACGCCCGCGGTGGACCAGGCGGTGAGCAGCCGGCCGTGGATCGCGCCGACCTCGTAGGTGCCGAAGAGGTCCTTCAGGTACGCGGGCACGGTGGCGAACCCTCCGCCGTAGAAGGAGAGGATCACGAGGGCGCACAGGACGAACAGCGGTTTCGAGGTGTCCCCGAACAGGACGATCAGCAGGTACAGGAGCGCGCCGACGCCGAGGTAGACGCGGTAGATGTTCTTCCGTCCGATCAGGTCCGAGGTGGTCGACCAGCCGATGCGACCGGCCATGTTGGCCGCCGACAGCAGCGCGACGAAGCCCGCCGCGGCGGAGGCGGAGACCGGGGTGGAGGTGTCCGCGAAGAAGTCCGTGATCATCGGGGCGGCCTTCTCGAGGATGCCGATGCCGGCGGTCACGTTCATGCAGAGGACGATCCACAGGCACCAGAACTGCGGCGTGCGCACGGCGCTGCGGGCCGAGACCTGCACCCCGCTGAGGGCGCCGGGTCCGGGGGCGGTGTGCTGGTCGTGCCGTCCGGTACGTGGCACCCGCACCAGCAGCACACCCAGCGACATGAAGACCGCGTACGACAGACCGTGGACGAGGAACGCCAGGGCGATCCCGGAGTGGTCGGCGCCGAAGGACTCCAGCATCTGCGCCGACCACGGGGACGCGATGAGCGCTCCGCCACCGAAGCCCATGATGGCGATGCCCGTGGCCATGCCCGGCCGGTCGGGGAACCATTTGATCAGGGTGGAGACCGGCGAGATGTAGCCGATGCCGAGGCCGATCCCCCCGACGAAGCCGTAGCCGAGGACGATCAGCCAGTACTGCTTCGTCTGCGCGCCGAGGGCGGAGATCAGGAAGCCGGAGGAGAAGCAGACCAGGGCCACGGTCATGGCCCAGCGCGGCCCGTTGCGTTCGACGAGCGTGCCGCCGAACGCGGCGGACAGGCCCAGCATGACGATGGCGAGCTGGAAGGGCAGCGCGCTCTCGGTGCCGTCGAGGCCGAGGGCGGATTCCAGAGGTGGCTTGAAGACGCTCCAGGCGTAGGCCTGGCCGATGGCGAGGTGGACGGAGAGCGCGGCGGGCGGGACCAGCCAGCGGCTCCATCCCGGAGGTGCGACCGGGGGACTCATGGGCCGCACGGTAAGGAGCGGCACACGGGTTGAGAAGGCCGCGCGTCGTCTGTATGCGGTGAGCGGTATGCAGCATGCGACGAACGGTCGGCGCGCGAACCCTTGCCGCCGCCACTCCCATACTGTAGACAATATTCCGTCGACATCCTGCGGCCGTCGTTCGGCAGCCGCCCCTCCTCACCACCTCCGCGGTATCCCTCAAACCGAACGGAGTGTCCCGTGAAAGTCGCAGTCCTCGGCGCCGGTGCGATCGGCGCCTACGTCGGCGCCGCGCTCCACCGCGCGGGCGCCGATGTGC
Source organism: Streptomyces sp. NPDC006393 (assembly GCF_040628575.1). Classification (NCBI taxonomy): domain Bacteria; kingdom Bacillati; phylum Actinomycetota; class Actinomycetes; order Kitasatosporales; family Streptomycetaceae; genus Streptomyces; species Streptomyces sp. NPDC006393. The sequence continues at coordinate 10,934 of NZ_JBEXZD010000057.1, read as the reverse complement.
ACCTCATCGCCCGTGGACCGCATCTGGCGGCCATGAGGCAGTACGGAGTACGGGTGCGCAGCCCGCGCGGCGACTTCACCGCCCGCGCCCACGCCACCGACGACCCGGCCGAGATCGGCCCGGTCGACTACGTCTTCCTGGGCCTGAAGGCCAATTCGTACGCGGCGTGCGGGCCGCTGATCGAGCCGCTGCTGCACGACACCACGGCGGTCGTCGCCGCCCAGAACGGCATTCCCTGGTGGTACTTCCACCGGCACGGCGGCCCCTACGACGGCCACCGCCTCGAGAGCGTCGACCCCGGCGGCGCGGTCAGTGCGGTGCTCGCGCCCGAACGGGCCGTCGGCTGCGTCGTCTACGCGGCCACCGAACTCGAGGCCCCTGGGGTCGTACGCCATCTGGAAGGCACCCGGTTCTCCATCGGCGAGCCCGACCGCAGCGTCTCGGCGCGCTGCACCCGGTTCGGCGAGGCGATGCGGGCCGGCGGCCTGAAGTGCCCGGTCGAGCCGGACCTCAGGGACGACATCTGGGTCAAGCTGCTCGGCAACATCTCCTTCAACCCGATCAGCGCGCTGGCCCGCGCGACCATGCGGCAGATGTGTCTGCACGGCGGCACCCGCCGGGTCATCGAGACCATGATGCGCGAGACGCTCGCGGTCGCCGAGGCCCTCGGCTGCACGGTCGGGGTCTCGGTCGAGCGGCGCCTGGCCGGCGCCGAGCGCGTCGGCGACCACCGCACCTCCACGCTCCAGGACCTGGAGCGCGGCAAGCCGCTCGAACTCGACGTACTGCTCGCCGCCGTCGTCGAGTTGGCGGAGATCACCGGCGTGGAGGTGCCCACCCTGCGCACCGTGCACGCCATCTCGGACCTGCTCGCGCTGAGGAGCGCCGCATGAGGACACGCGACCGGACCCCGAAGACGTACACCCGGCTCACCCACCCCCTGGTGCGGGACTCCCGCGAGGAGCCGTTCCGGCGGGCGACCTGGGACGAGGCCCTGGACCGGGTCGCGCGCGGCCTGGAGCGCAACCGTGGCGCGTTCGGCATGTTCTCCTGCTCCCGCGCCACCAACGAGATGAACTACGTGGCGCAGAAGTTCGCCCGCGTGGTCATGGGCACCCACAACGTCGACTCCTGCAACCGCACCTGCCACGCGCCGAGCGTCGCCGGCCTGTCGGCCGCCTTCGGCTCCGGCGGCGGCACCTCCTCCTACGAGGAGGTCGAGCACACCGACGTCATCGTGATGTGGGGCTCCAACGCCCGCTTCGCGCACCCCATCTTCTTCCAGCACGCGCTCAAGGGCATCAGGAACGGCGCCCGGATGTACGCGGTCGATCCGCGCCGCACCTCCACCGCCGAGTGGGCGGAGAGCTGGCTGGGCCTGAACGTGGGCACCGACATCGCGATGGCGCACGCGATCGGCCGCGAGATCATCCACGCGGGGCTGGTCAACGAGGCGTTCGTGCGGCGGGCGACGACCGGCTTCGCCGAGTACCGGGCACTGGTCGAGCCGTGGACCCTGTCGCTGGCCGAGAAGGTCACGGGCGTACCGGCCCGCGCCGTCCGGGAGCTGGCCCACGCCTACGCCCGCGCCGAACGCGCCCAGCTGTGCTGGACCCTCGGCATCACCGAGCACCACAACGGCACCGACAACGTCCGCGCGCTGATCAACCTGGCCCTGCTCACCGGCCACGTCGGCCGCTACGGCAGCGGACTGCAGCCCCTGCGCGGCCAGAACAACGTGCAGGGCGGCGGCGACATGGGCGCCATCCCCAACCGTCTGCCCGGCTTCCAGGACATCCTGGACGCGGACGTCCGGCGCAAGTTCGAGTCGGCCTGGGACACCGTCATCGCACCGCGCCACGGCCTGAACCTCACCGAGATGTTCGAGGCGATGGAGGACGGCTCGCTGCGGGCGGTGTACTGCGTCGGCGAGAACCCGGCCCAGTCGGAGGCCGACAGCGAGCAGGCCGTACGACGGCTGAAGGGGCTGGACTTCCTCGTCGTGCAGGACATCTTCCTGACCAGGACGGCGGAGCTGGCGGACGTCGTGCTGCCCGCGACGGCCGGCTGGGCCGAGACCGAGGGCACCACGACCAGCAGCGAACGCCGGGTGCAGCGGGTGCGGCGCGCCGTCACCCCGCCCGGCGAGGCCCGCGAGGACATCGACATCCTCTGCGACCTGGCGGGCCGGCTCGGCCACGACTGGAAGTACGCCGACTCCGAGGCCGTCTGGAACGAGCTGAGGTCCCTGTCACCGGACCACCACGGCATGACGTACGCGCGCCTGGAGGAGCACCAGGGCATCCAGTGGCCGTGCCCCAGCACGGACCGGCTGGAACCGACGTATCTGCACGGCCGGTTGTGGGAACCGGACCCGGCTCGGCGGGGCATGCCCGCACCGTTCGGGATCGTGTCCCACGATCCGCCCGTCGACCTCACCGACGAGGCGTACCCGATCCGGCTGACCACGGGACGCCGCCTGGACTCCTACAACACCGGCGTGCAGAGCGGTGGTTTCGCCTCCCCGCTCCGCCGCGGCGAGTACGTCGAGCTGTGCCCGGAGGACGCCGAGCGCTACGGCGTCGTGGTGGGCGAGGAGGTACGGGTGACCTCACGGCGCGGATCGGTGGTGGCCCCGGTGTGGATCGACACCGGGCTGCGTCCCGGCCTCGCCTTCATGACCATGCACTTCCCCGACGAGGTGGACACCAACCGGCTGACGATCGAGGCCAACTGCCCGATCGCGGGCACGGCGGAGTTCAAGGCGTCGGCGATCCGGATCGAGAAGCTGACCGAGCGGCTGACCGCCCCGACGGACGTGAGGTGACACACGTGGACCTGCGCTTCGGCGACAGCAAGCCGACGGACGAGGAACGGGCGGCCCTCGACGCGCTGCTCGGCCCTCCCGAGTCCAGCTGGGAGGGCGCCGCCCGGGACGGGACGGACGCCGCCGACCTCCGCTGGGCACGGGGCGGCCGTGCGGCCCGGGACCGCCGCGACCTGCTGCTGCCGGGGCTGCACGCCCTGAACGACCGGATCGGCTGGATCAGCGAGGGCGCACTGGACTACCTGTGCCGCCGGCTCACGATCCCACCGGCCGAGGCGTACGGCGTCGCCACCTTCTACGCCATGTTCTCCCTCCGCCCACGCCCCGCGACGGTCCTGCACCTCTGCACCGACCTGGCGTGCACGGCGGCGGGCGCGGAGGAGCTGTGCGCGGGCGTCGAGTCCCGGCTCGGCCCGGACAGCGGGGTGCACATCGAACGCAGCCCCTGCCTGGGGCTGTGCGAGCGGGCACCGGCGGCGCTGGTGGTGCGGGCGGGAGCGCAAGAAGCTTGTCCGGCGCTTGAGGGAAATCCAGCCCCTCCGGCGTTTGAGGAGCGGGGGTCCGGGGGGCAGAGCCCCCTGGCGGGGTCCGGGGCAGAGCCCCGGGGTCGGGACGGGAAGGGGCGGCGGGGGCGAGAAACCCCACGGGCCACCGCCATAGCCGCCCCCGCCACCGTCGACGAGGCCGTAACCACCGCCACGGCCCCCGAATCCGCCCCCACCGAACCCGCCCCCACAGCGGCCGTCCCCCAGCACGGCGACCCCACCCTCACCCTCCTGAACCGCATCGGCACCACAGACCCCACCTCCCTCGACGACTACCGCGCCCACGGCGGCTACACCGCCCTCCGCCGCGCCTTCGCCCTCGGCCCCGCCGCCGTCATCCGCGAGATCACCGACTCCGGCCTCCTCGGCCGCGGCGGCGCCGCCTTCCCCACCGGCCGCAAGTGGCAGGCCACGGCCTCCCAGCCGGACCACCCCCACTACCTGGTCTGCAACGCCGACGAATCCGAACCCGGTACCTTCAAGGACCGCGTCCTCATGGAGGGCGACCCCTTCGCGCTCGTCGAGGCCATGACCATCGCGGGCTACGCGACCGGCGCCCACCGGGGCTACCTCTATCTGCGCGGCGAGTACCCGAGAGCGCTGCGCCGCATGGAGCACGCGATCACCCAGGCCCGCGCCCGCGGCCTGCTCGGCGAGGACGTCCTCGGCCAGGGATACGCCTTCGACATCGAGATCCGGCGCGGGGCGGGCGCGTACATCTGCGGCGAGGAGACCGCGCTGTTCAACTCCATCGAGGGCCACCGGGGCGAGCCGCGCTCGAAGCCTCCGTTCCCCGTGGAGAAGGGCCTGTTCGGCAAGCCGACGGTGGCGAACAACGTCGAGACCCTGGTCAACGTCCTGCCGATCCTCACCATGGGCGCGCAGGCGTACGCCGCGATCGGCACCGACCGCTCCACGGGCCCGAAACTCTTCTGTGTCTCGGGCAGTGTCGCCCGCCCGGGCGTCTACGAACTCCCCTTCGGCGCCACGCTCGGCGAGCTGCTGGAGCTGGCCGGGGTACGGGACGGACTGCGCGCCGTACTGCTGGGCGGCGCGGCGGGCGGTTTCGTCCGCCCGGACGAGCTGGACATCCCGCTCACCTTCGAAGGTACCCGCGCGGCGGGCACCACGCTGGGCTCGGGGGTCGTCATGGCCTTCGACGACACCGTGCCGCTCCCCCGGCTGCTGCTGCGCATCGCCCGGTTCTTCCGGGAGGAGTCGTGCGGCCAGTGCGTGCCCTGCAGGGTGGGGACCGTGCGGCAGGAGGAGGCGCTGCACCGCATCCTGGAGCGCACCGGCGCGGCGGCCGGCGACGACATCGCGCTGTTGCGAGAGGTCGGCCGCGCGATGCGGGACGCCTCGATCTGCGGTCTGGGGCAGACCGCGTGGAACGCCGTGGAATCCGCCATCGACCGTCTGGGGGCGTACGCATGACCGTCACTTCGCTGGGGATCCCGCGCCGGCTGCTGGAGTTCACCCTCGATGGCCAGGAGGTGAGGGTCCCCGAGGGCGCGACGATCCTGGACGCCTGCCGGGCGGCCGGGAAGGACGTGCCGACCCTGTGTCACGGCGACACGCTCACGCCGAAGAACGCCTGCCGGGTCTGCGTCGTCGAGGTGGAGGGATCGCGCACCCTTGTCCCGGCGTGCTCGCGCAGGGCGGAGGCGGGGATGGAGGTCCACACCGACAGCGAGCGCGCCCGGCACAGCCGCAAGGTCGTCCTGGAGCTGCTCGCCTCCTCCGTCGATCTGTCGACGACGCCACGGGCCGCCGAGTGGCTCAAGGAGTACGAGGCGAAACCCGACCGCTTCGGCCCGGACGCGGCCCGGCTGAACGAGCAGCCGAGGATCGACAACGAGCTCTACGTGCGCGACTACGCCAAGTGCGTCCTGTGCTACAAGTGCGTCGACGCGTGCGGCGAGCAGTGGCAGAACACCTTCGCGATCGCGGTCGCGGGCCGCGGCTTCGACGCCCGGATCGCCGTGGAGCAGGACGCGCCGCTGACCGACTCGGCGTGCGTGTACTGCGGCAACTGCGTCGAGGTGTGCCCAACAGGAGCGCTGTCCTTCCGGTCGGAGTTCGAGATGCGCCGGGCGGGTACGTGGGACGAGGCGGCGCAGACCGAGACGACGACGGTGTGCGCCTACTGCGGAGTGGGCTGCAACCTCACCCTGCACGTCCAGGACAACGAGATCGTCAAGGTCACCTCGCCGCACGACAACCCGGTGACCCATGGCAACCTCTGCATCAAGGGCCGTTTCGGCTACCAGCACGTACAGAACCGGGGCTGATCAGGACATGGGACGAGTGACGGAACGACGCAAGGTCATCCGCATCCGGGACGGTGCGGTGTCCACCCGCCCGGACACGCTCGTCGCCGAGGAACCCCTGGAGATCCGGCTGAACGGCAAGCCGCTCGCCATCACCATGCGCACACCGGGCGACGACTTCGCGCTGGCCGCCGGCTTCCTGGTGAGCGAGGGCGTGCTGGCCGCGGCCTCGGACCTGCTGAACATCGTCTACTGCGCGGGCGCGACCGTGGACGGTTCGAACACGTACAACGTGGTGGACGTGAAGACCGCCCCGGATGTCGCCCTGCCGGACATCACCCTCGAACGCAACGTCTACACCACCTCCTCCTGCGGCCTGTGCGGCAAGGCCAGCCTGGACGCCGTGCGTACGACGGCCCGCTGGCCGATCGCCGACACTCCCCCGGTCCGGGTCGCGCCCGACCTGCTGGCGACGCTCCCCGACCGGCTGCGCGCGGCCCAGCGGGTCTTCGACCGCACCGGCGGCCTGCACGCGGCGGCGCTGTTCTCCGAGGACGGCGAACTGCTGGACACGAGGGAGGACGTGGGCCGGCACAACGCGGTCGACAAGCTGGTCGGCCGCGCCCTGCAGAAGGGCGACCTGCCGCTGTCCCGGACGATCCTGATGGTGTCCGGCCGGGCCTCCTTCGAGCTGGCGCAGAAGGCGGTGATGGCGGGCATCCCGGTGCTGGCGGCGGTCTCGGCACCCTCGTCGCTGGCCGTGGACCTGGCCACGGAGACGGGACTGACGCTGGTGGGGTTCCTGCGGGGCAGCTCGATGAACGTGTACGCGGGCGAGCAGCGGGTTCTCTGAACTCCGCCGGGCCGGCACCGTCAGGCCTCCGTGCCCGAGATCCGGATCAGCAGGGCCATGAACCGGTCCCGTTCGGGCGGTGACAGGGGGGCGAGGAGGTCGTCGTTGGCCTCGCGGGCCGCCTTCTCGCAGCAGGTCAGCAGCCGAGCGCCCTCCTCGGTGAGGGAGACCGCGTTCTTGCGCCGGTCCCTCGGGTCGGGCTCGCGCAGGACGAGGCCCGCGGCCTGGAGGTCGTTGAGGACGCCGACCAGGTCCTTGGGGTCGAGACCCACGCCGCGGCCCAGGTCGGCCTGGGCGACGGGGGCGAGATCACGCACGGCGGAGAGCACCACGTGGTGCCACATCTTCAGGCCCTCGGCGGCCAGCGCCTCGGCGACCAGGGCCCGGCCGCGGGCGGCGGCGCGGCCCAGGAGCCAGCTGGGCAGGGAGCGGATCGCGGCAAGGGGTGCTTCGGCGTCGGCCATGGGGCCAGCCTAGCCAGAAGTCGTTGGACTTCCCCATGAAACAGGGCTACGGTCCGGATCACCGTAGTCGTTGGGATTCCCAATGACTTGTTCCGAGACCCGACCCTGGAGGCGCGATGCGACGCGTTCGATACGAGTCCACCGGTGGCCCGCTGTTCCTGGAGGAGGCCCCCGTCCCCGAACCGGGGCCCGGCGAGCTGCTGGTGCGCTGCGAGGCCGTCGGTGTCACCCTGCCCGTCGTCCGCAAGGTCACCGAGGCCGTCGAGCCGGTCCCGCTCGGTGGTGAGCTCGCGGGCGAGGTGGTGGCCGTCGGTGACGGAGTCACCCGCTTCCGGGCCGGCGACCGCGTGACCGGGCTCTGCTTCGGGCACGGCTACGCGGACTTCGCGCTGCTGCACGAGGCCATGGCCTCGCCGGTGCCCGACGGAGCCGGTTGCGTGGAGGCGGTCGCCCTGGTCCGCAGCGGTCTCGTCGCCCTGGGCGCGCTGGAGGCCGCCCGGCCCGAGCGGGGCGAGGCGGTGCTGGTGACGGCGGCGGCGAGCGGCGTGGGGCATCTCGCGGTGCAGCTCGCCGGGGTCCGGGGGGCGGCCCGGGTGGTGGGCGCGGTCTCCGATCCGGCCAAGGCGGACTTCGTGCGCTCCCTGGGCGCCGACGAGGTGATCCTCTACGGCGACGACGGCTGGGGGAAGCCGGTCGACTGCGTCCTGGACGCGGTGGGGGGCGAGCTCCTCACGCCGGCGATCGCCGCGCTCGCCCCGGGCGGGCGGCTGGTGGCGTACAGCTCGGGCGGCGGGACGATCCAGGCGTACGACCTGCTCGTGGGCGCCAGGTCGGTGATCGGCTTCCAGATGGCCCGGATCGCCCGGGAGAAGCCGGAGCTGTACGAGCGATGGCGGAAGGAGCTGTGGCGGCTGTTCGGGCAGGGACTGCTGCGGCCCCATGTGCACGCCGAGTTCTCCCTGGAGGACGCGGCGCAGGCGCACAAGGCGATCGAGTCGCGCGGCAACCTGGGCAAGGTGGTGCTGCGGCCCTGATCCGGAGGACCGGCCCGTCCCCCTGATCCGGCCGCACGTCGGCGCGAACGGATCCGGCCCGGAGTCGGCGCGAGATCCGGCCGCGCGTCAGCGCGAGCGGGTCCGGCCCGGTGCCGGCGCGAGATCCGGCCGCGCGTCAGCGCGAGCGGATCCGCCCCCGGTGCCGGCGCGAACCGATCCGGCCCGGTGTCAGCGGGAGCGGGGCGCCGTGATCCGGAGGACCGGCCCGTCCCCCTTATCCGGCCCCGCGTCAGCGCGAACGGATCCGGCCCGCTGCCGACGCGAACGGATCCGCCCCGGAGCCGGCGCGAACGGACCCGGCCCGGAGCCGGCGCGAACCGATCCCGCCCGGAGTCAGCGGGAGCGGGGCGCCGTGATCCGGAGGACCGGCCCGTCCCCCTGATCCGGCCCCGCGTCAGCGCGAACGGATCCGGCCCGCTGCCGACGCGAACCGATCCGCCCCGGAGCCGGCGCGAACGGATCCGGCCCGGTGCCGGCGCGAACGGATCCGGCCCGGTGTCAGCGGGGGCGGGGCGCCGTGCCGACCGCGGTACGGGCGGCGGCGGGCGGTGCCGCCGGGGCGGGCTCCTGCCGTGCCTCGGGGTCGTGCGCACGGCGCTTGGCGATCACCGCGCAGACCATGAGCTGCATCTGGTGGAAGAGCATCAGCGGCAGCACGGCCAGCGAGGCGTGCGCGCCGAACAGGACGCTCGCCATCGGCAGCCCGGAGGCCAGGGACTTCTTCGAGCCGGCGAACTGGATGGCGATGCGGTCCTCGCGGCCGAAGCGCAGCGCCTTGGCGCCGTACCAGCTCAGGGCGAGCATCACCGCGAGCACCACGGCCTCCACCGCGAGCAGCCCGCCCAGCCGTGCGGGGCTGACCTGGTGCCAGATGCCCCGCACCATGCCCTCGCTGAACGCGGTGTAGACGACGAGGAGAATCGAGCCGCGGTCGACGAGCCCGAGGACCTTCTTGTGCCGGGCGACGAACCCGCCGATCCAGGGGCGCAGCACCTGCCCGGCGACGAACGGCACCAGCAGTTGCAGCACGATCGTGACCAGCGAGTGCGCGGAGAAGCCGCCCGCGCCGCCGCCCAGGAACGCGGCGGCGAGCAGCGGGGTGAGGACGATCCCGACGAGGGAGGAGAAGGAGCCGGCGCAGATCGCGGCGGGCACGTTCCCGCGGGCGATGGAGGTGAAGGCGATCGACGACTGGATGGTCGACGGGACGAGCGTGAGGAAGAGCAGGCCCTGGTAGAGCGGCTGGGTCAGCAGCACCGGGACCAGGCCGCGGGCGGCCAGGCCGAGCAGCGGGAAGATCAGGAACGTGCAGGCCAGGACCGTGGCGTGGAGCCGCCAGTGCTTGAGTCCGTCCAGCGCCTCGCGGGTGGACAGGCGGGCGCCGTAGAGGAAGAACAGGAAGGCGATCGCGCCGGTCGAGGCGCCGGAGGCGACATGGGCGGCACCCCCGCGGGCCGGCAGGAGCGCGGCGAGACCGACCGTCCCGACCAGCAGCACGATGTAGGGGTCGATCGGCAGCCGGCTCGGCCAACGCAGGCGTTTCACTGTGCTCCACTTGCTCGTGCTCATCGGCGGTACGGGTGCCACCGGGCGTGGTCGTACGCCCGTTCGCGCCCGTCCGTCGCGGGACCGACGCGTCCCCGCTCCATCGTGCTCCTCCGCACGGCGATCGGGAATCCGGCATACGGCTCTGACTGTCATCGCGGTTCGTGATGAGCGGTTAGCCTGGGCGGCATGTACGACCCCGCACAGTTGCGCACCTTCCTGGCGGTGGCCCAGACGCTGAGCTTCACCGGGGCCGCTCGGCGGCTGGGACTGCGCCAGTCGACGGTCAGCCAGCATGTGCGCCGCCTGGAGGACGCCACCGGGCGGCTGCTGTTCACCCGGGACACGCACTCGGTGGAGCTGACCGAGGACGGCGAGGCCATGCTGGGCTTCGCGCGGCGGATCCTCGAGGTGCACGAGCAGGCGACGGCGTTCTTCACCGGCACCCGGGTGCGCGGCCGGCTCAGGTTCGGCGCGTCCGAGGACTTCGTGCTGACCCGGCTGCCGGAGATCCTGGAGGGCTTCCGTCACCGGCATCCGGAGGTCGATCTGGAGCTGACGGTGGAGCTGTCGGGCACGCTGCACGAGCAGCTGGCCGCCGGAGAACTGGACCTGGTGCTGGCCAAGCGGCGCCCGCAGGACCCGCGCGGCGAACCGGTGTGGCACGACCGGCTGGTGTGGGTCGGCGCGGAGCGGCTGCGCCTGGACCCGGACCGTCCGGTGCCGCTGATCGTCTACCCGCCGCCGGGGATCACCCGGGCGCTCGCGTTCGAGGCCCTCCAGCGGCAGGGGCGGCCGTGGCGGATCGCGTGCACCAGCGGCAGCCTGAACGGTCTGATCGCCGCCGCCCGCGCGGGGCTGGGTGTGATGGCCCACTCGCGCGGGCTGATCCCGCCGGGTCTGGTGCGGGTCCCGGACCGGGCCGGGCTGCCGGAACTCGGGAAGGTCGACTTCGTCCTGGTCCACGGCCGCCACCGGCCCTCCGCCCAGCACGCGGCCGACGCCCTGGCGAAGGCGATCCTCGCGGGCGGCGAGCGCCTGCACCGGCCGTGACCGGCGCCGACCGCCGCCGCCCGGCGGATCACCTCGGTGGCCGCTGGTAGGTCAGCTGCTTGACCCGGCGCAGGTACGGCGTCGCCTCGACGTGCGTCACGCCCGGCAGGGCGCCGAGGGGGCCGCTGAGGTAGGCGTACAGGCCGGCGGTGTTCCGGGCGACGGCGGTCGCCATGATGTTCGACTGGCCGGCCGTGGCCGCGACGTAGGCGATCTCGGCGTGACCGGCGAGGGCCTGGCCGACGGAGTGCAGGGCGGACGGCGCGGTCGTGATCCACAGCACCGCGCCGACCCGGTGGCCGAGGGTCTCGGGCCGGTACTC
>NZ_JBEXZD010000056.1:28805-48898 GCF_040628575.1 Streptomyces sp. NPDC006393 | reverse complement strand
CGGCATCACCAGCATGGCCGTCAACAAGGAACCCAAGTGGCGCCACAACGAGGAAGAGCTGACCAGCGGCTACGACCCGCACTGGCGAGCCTGACACGGCGACGACACCCGCCGTACACCGGCATCCACTGGAAGAAGCACGACGCGATCACGAGGACCGTGCCGAAGGAGCAGGGAGCGAGGATGACAGGGAAACAGGTGCTCATCGCGGAGGCCGCGGTGCTCGGCGGGCTGGCGCTCGCCCTGCTGGTCAAGGAGCTTCCCGGGGCCGTGCGCGAGGTCAGGATCTGGCGGATGGTCGGTCTCCGCGCCGGCGCGCGGCACCCGCGCTGACCGGGTCGGGACGGGACTCGGGGACCCGGAGGCACGGAGACCCGGACGGGCCAGGTCTCAGGACAGGACACGTCTCAGGACAGGACGAAGTACCTGAGCCAGACGTAGAGCAGTGACAGGGCGACCGTCACCGCCGTCACGACCAGCCCGTACTTGGTGAACTGCCAGAAGGAGATCGGCTGCCGGTTGCGCTCCGCGATGCCGAGGACCACGACGTTCGCGGAGGCGCCGATGGCGGTGGCGTTGCCGCCCAGGTCGGCGCCCAGGGCCAGCGCCCACCACAGCACATGGTCGCCGCCACCACCCATGTGGTGCACCAGGTCCGCGGTGATCGGCGCCATGGTGGCCACGTACGGGATGTTGTCGACGACCCCCGACAGCACCGCCGACGCGCCGAGCAGCGTCATGGCCCCGCCCAGCTCGTTCCCGCCGATGACTCCGGCGAGCGCCTGGGAGATCCGGTCGACGACACCCGTTCCGATCAGTCCGCCGATCATGATGAACAGCCCGCCGAAGAAGGCCAGCGTCGGCCACTCCACCTCGGCCAGGACGTCGCCCGTCTCCACCGCGGACACCGCCACGAGCAGCCCGGCGCCGAGCAGGGCCACGACGCTCGGGGCGTAGTGCAGCACCGGGTGCAGCACGAACCCGGTGACGACCAGGCCGAGCACGACGAGCCCCTGGGCCAGCATGCGCGGGTCGCGGATCGCCTCCCGCTCCTCCAGCGCCATGATCTCCGCGGCGCGGTCCTCGTCGAACCGGAGCACGGCGCGGAACATGAACCGGCACAGCCCCAGCAGGACCACGACGAGCACCACGACCAGCGGCGCGAGATGGACGAGGAAGTCGTTGAAGGTCAGTCCGGCGCGGCTGGCGATGATGATGTTCGGCGGGTCGCCGACCAGCGTGGCGGTGCCGCCGATGTTCGACGCCATCACCTCCGCGATCAGGAACGGTGCCGAGGGCACCGCCAGCCGCTCGCACACCAGCAGGGTCACCGGGGCGATCAGCAGCACCGTGGTGACGTTGTCGAGCAGCGCCGACGTCACCGCCGTGATCACCACCAGCATGGCCATGACCCGGAACGGCTGCGCGCGGGCCCGCTTGACCGCCCAGATCGCCAGGTACTCGAACATGCCGGTCTTCTTCAGCACGCCGACGATCACCATCATGCCCATGAGCAGGAAGATGACGTTCCAGTCGACCCCGGTGTCCTCGGAGTAGAACGCCGACACGTCGTCGGTCGCGCCGATGGCCAGCATCAGACCCGCCCCGCCGAGCGCGACGGCGACGCGGTGGATCTTCTCGCTGATGATGAGGGCGTAGGCGCCCACGAACACGGCGACGGCCGCCCAGCTGTGCCAGTCGTTCACGGTGCTCCGGTCGGTAGACGGACGGGTCGGAGGGGGACGTATCCCCTGCTCGCCGACCAGACTTCCCGGCACACCGGGAGGCACCTTACCCGTCCTTGACGCCGCTTTGACAGATCCCTGATCCGTCCACGGGTATGCGCGCACACGGCAGAACGGGGCGCGGCACCGACCGGCTCATGACGCGGCGCGCAGCAGCCGCTCCAGCAGATGCGAGGCGGTGATCACCCCGAGCAGCCGCACGCCCGTCTCGTCCCTCTCGACGACCGCGACGAGCGGACTGCGCACCTGCGCCATCAGCGCGGCCACCTCCAGCGCGGTGTCGTCCGGGGCGGCGACCGGCGGCTCGGGCACCGGCGCCGACAGACAGTCACGCACCGTGCGGCCCTTCAGCGCCTGGCAGAGCCGGTCGGCGTGGCGCTCGTCGACCACCGCCGCGAGGGTCGGGTCCTCCATGACGTACGCCGGCACCACGGCCTTGATCATCTGGGAGGCGGGCAGGATCGCCTTGGGCGCCCCGTCGTCGTCCAGCACGAGCAGTGCGGGCAGCCGATGTTCGGCCATCAGCCGCGCGGCCTCCGTCGCGTCGGTGTCGACACCGACCGTCTCGTACTCGACCGCCAGGTCACGTGCGCGCACGAGCCGCTCCCACTTCTCGTCTACGTCCGGTGTTGCCCCGCTCGACAGCGCCATTGTGACGCAACCGCCGTCGGCTGCCCGCCGATGCGCCGATGCGCCGATGCGCCGACGCGCCGACGCGCCGATGGCCGCGGGCGAGGTCGCCGCCTTGGGGGTCGGTGCGGCGGCGGTGCGGCCGGCCGGGTGAACCGGGGATGCGGGTGGGGTGCGGCGCGCCTAGCGTCGAGAACGCACACCGGCGGGGGTGATCGGGAGGAAGCGGACATGGGCCGCAGCAGTCGAACCGCGCACGGAACCGGTGACCGTGACATCACGGAGGACGTCCAGGAGGATGCCCAGCCGGATCCGGAGCCCCGAATATCCGGCGTGGCGGAACAGTTGTGGCCCGCGGACGGGACCGTCCCCAGGGCCCGAAGCCTGCGGCTGCGCATGGCACGGGCCGATCCCGCGTCCGTCCTGGCGGTGAGCTCTCTGGTGTCGCTGGGACTGGCGGTGTGCGCGGCCGTCACCCTGCCACCCGTGTGGATCCTGCTCGCCCTCCTGGGCCGCGACCCGTGGCCGTCCCCCGGCTGGGCACTCGCCCTCGGCATCTGCGCGGTCGTGCTGACCACCGCGTCCGCCACGGTGTGCAGCCTCCTCTACAACGTCTCGTGCCGATGCGCCGGCGGCGTCGAGCTGACCCTGGCCGAGGACGCCCCGGCCGCGGCGGCACCGGCGCGGGGACCGCGACCCGAACCGGCGGAGCAAGGAGCACGGCCCGGCCCCTGACCGGGACCGGTTCACCCGGGCCGCCGCTGGGAGGACCGACGGGCGTCGGGGCCCTGACCGCCCTGACCGCCCTGACCGCCCGGATCGGCCTGCGGCGTGTCCCAGGCACCGGAGGCCGCCGCACCGGCCAGTCCTATGCTTCCCGCACCGATCAGCGCGACCCCGATCACCTCGGGCAGCACCCGGACCCCGAGCCCGATGTACTCCTCGAACAGCGCCCAGCCCAGCGCCACACTGGTCACCGCGTCCCCGAGGGTCAGCGCGGGCTGCGAGGCGGTGAGGCTGCCCGCGCGGAACGCGCTCTGCAACAGCAGGAAGCTCAGGCCCCCGACGACGACCGTGGCGTACGGCGGCCACTGTGTCAGCAGCGCGCCGAGGCCCTGGTCGAACCGCCCCGTGACCTCCTTCAGGAGCGCCGCCGTGGCCGCGAACGACACCGCGGAGGCCAGCCCCAGCAGCGCGGCCCGCGGGGCGCCCCGCACCAGGCGGGACGCCAGGAGCACCGCCACCACCACGCCCAGCAGAGCCGCGCCCGCCCGCAGCCAGAGTTCCGGTGGGGCGGTCGACGTGCCTTCCGGGGGCGAGGCCGCCCCGAGGAAGAGAGCCAGCCCGACGGCGAGGGCGGCGAACGCCAGCCAGGTCCGCCGGTCCGGACGGCGGCGGAAGACGAGGCTGCCCACGGCGAGGGTGAACAGCAGCTCACTGGCCAGCAGCGGCTGCACCACGGAGAGACTGCCCACGGACAGCGCCGCCGCCTGAAGCACGGTGGACACCGCCAGCAGCCCGGCGCCCGCGAGCCAGTACGGGCGCCGCAGCACACGGACCAGCCACCGCACCGCCTGCCGCGCCCCGGAGCCGCCCCCGGACTCGTCCGTCGCGGCCCGCCGCTGGAGCACGGAGGCCGAGGCGTTGGACAGCGCCGCCAGCAGCGTGAGGACGATGGTCAGGGCGCTCACCGGCAGTCGTCCGGCCTCGGTGGCGAGCCGGCGGTCGAGCCCGCCGCGGTGGCGGCCGGGGGGCCGGAGGGGACGTGGGACACGGTGGCTTTCCTAGGCGGCGACGGCGAACGCGGGGAGCGGGCGGCCGGTGCCGCTGCCACCCGGGTCCGGACGGGCTGGGCCGTCACGGAGTATCCCGGCAGCCATGTCGCCAAACGCCCGCACAGAGCCTGGCTAGCCCCTCCGCTGCAACCAGTGGTGATCGCAGAACCAGCGCCCGAACATCGCGCCGCCGTAGACGACGAAACCGACGCCGGTGAGCCAGGACTCCACGACCAGCACGATGCCGACCGTGCCGTAGCTGAGTGCGTTGTCGACGATGAGCGGAGTGAAGACCAGGTAGGAGAAGACACGCAGGCCGCCCAGGCCCACCATGGTGGCGAACGCGCCGGGCAGCAGGCTGCGCCAGTGGATCTGGCCGCCCAGGAGGAAGTGCTGGCCCCACCAGAAGAACAGCGCGCCGGTGGACGCGGACAGGGTGATCCGCGGCCAGCCGTGGAACTCGTGTCCGGTCAGCACCTCCTGGTAGAGGTACGCGCTCATCACGGCCAGCCACGTCGCCTGCCGCCACACGCGGTGCCACGGGCCGGGCGGCAGTCCCCAGATCCGCTCGTAGCCGTTCTGGACGCTGCCGGCGAAGGAGATGCCGAACACCGCGAGCAGGACCCCGCCCCAGACGCTGGTGGTGCCGATCACCTTGACCGGGGGACTGATGATGTCGGCGAGGATGTGCGCGGACCGGCCGGACAGGCCCATGCCGTCGACCAGCCATGACGCGAAGCCGCCCTCGCCGAGGGGGTCGGCGGCGGCGATGACGATGAGCAGGGGCGCGAGGGTGACCAGGGAGAGGGTGGCGAACCCCATCGCCCGGTGCATCAGCTCCAGATCGCGTCCGCGCCGGACCAGGGCCAGCGCGGCGAGCCGGTGCTCCAGGTCGAGCACCGCCTGCCGTAGCCGCGGGAAGTGACGCTTCACGCCCGCCATCCTGCACACCGGGACGGCCGCCCGCCGCCCGGGACCTCCGTCCGCTCCCGCCGGGCCCGGTTACCCGGTCCCCGCCGGATACTCCGTGACCACCTGGGACGGCCTGGGATGGTCGGTGGACGTGCCGGCGGCGAGGGCGGAGGTGAGGGCGAGCAGCGCGAAGACGAGGGCGGCCAGGAGGAAGACATGGCGCCGCCGCTCGGCTCTCGGCCGGGGAGCGGTGATCTGCTCGAACGTCGCCAGCTTCTCCGCCAGGAGGGGATCCTCGGCCACCAGCCGCTTCTCGATCCGCGCGAGTTCGCGCTCGAAGTTCACGTTCACGGAGGACTCCTTCGGGTCCGGCGGTACGGCCCCGCGACGATCGACCGGCGCACGCGGCGGACACCGCGGGCGCGACGGTCACTCCGGGCGTACCGCGAGCGCACCGCAAGCGCGCCACCCGCGCGGCGGAACCGACGCGGGCCGCATGTCCGCAGTACCCCCATGGCGCACGGTGACGCGAAGTGCGACGCGACAAAACCGGCACCGGCTCAGCGGTGGGTGCGGCGGGTGGCCGCGTCGCGGATGCGGTCCAGGGGGCCCCACAGCTGGGTGGTGAGTCTGACCAGCGGCGCCGAGGCCGGGGCCGCTGGGCGCGGCCGGGTCGGTGCCGCCGCCCTGGTGTCCCGTACGCTCGCGCCCAGGTCCCGCAGGACGTCGGCGGGGCACAGCGCCTGGAGCCGGGGGAACAGCAGCTGCTCCTCCTCGACGACGTGCCGGGTCACCCGGGTGATCAGCGACAGCAGCAGCTCCACGAACTCCTCGCCGGCCGGGTCGGCGGCCTCCAGCGCCTTCAGCAGCTCCTCGATCCGCCGGAGTTCGCCCAGCTCCCCCTCCGCCCAGCCGTCGCCGTCCGGAAGGAAACGGCGGACCGCCGGGTACAGATGGGCCCGCTCCGCCGTCGCATGGCGCACCAGTTCCCGGGCGGCGCGCTCCACCAGGGCCAGGCGCTCGCCGGATCCGGGCCGTGCGGCCCGGATCCCGTCGAAGAGGGACCGCACCCGGCGGTGGTCCTCCGTCAGCTCCTCCACGATGCCGCCTCGACCGTCCACTGCCGCTCCTTGCCGGAGCGCCGGCCGCTCGGCGCTCCTGATGCGTCCCCGGTCTCGACCGGGCTGAAGGTGTCGTAGGTGTCGTACCAGTGGAAATGGGGGTGCCCCCGGCATGCCTGCGGCATGCGCTCGGGCCCTGCACCCAAGATTGAAACACCCGGCAGGCGGGCGCCCCCCGAGCCCGCCGCGCCCCCGGGCCCGCCGGGCCGTCCGGGCTGCCCGGCGGTCGCCGGACGAACACACGAGGAGCGTGATGCGGGCGTGCTGATGCGGCGCCGCAAGGCGAGAGTCGAAGCCAGGGCCCGGCAGGCGGCGTTCCAGGCCTACGTCGTCGCCGACCGGCGGGCGCCCGTCTCCGAGCTGGCCGGGCAGCTGCTGCGCAAGGCCTTCCCCGACCACTGGTCGTTCCTCCTCGGCGAGATCGCCCTGTACAGCTTCGTCGTGCTGGTGCTCACCGGGTCCTTCCTGACGCTGTTCTTCGATCCGAGCCTGGCCGAGGTGCGCTATACGGGCTCCTACGGGCCGCTGCGGGGCCTGCTGGTCTCCAAGGCGTACGACTCGACCCTCCAGCTGAGCTTCGACGTGCGCGGCGGCCTGCTGATGCGGCAGATGCACCACTGGGCCGCCCTGGTGTTCGTGGCGGCCGTGGGCGTGCACATGCTGCGGATCTTCTTCACCGGCGCGTTCCGCAGACCGCGCGAGCTCAACTGGACCGTGGGGGTGACGCTGTTCCTGCTGGCGCTGCTGGAGGGGTTCGCCGGCTACTCCCTCCCGGACGACCTGCTGTCCGGTACGGGACTGCGCACCGCCAACACCATCGTGGAGTCGATCCCGGTGGTCGGGACCTACCTCGCCTTCTTCGCGTGGGGCGGGCCCTTCCCGGGCGACGCGATGACCAAGCGGCTGTACATCCTCCATGTGCTGTTCGTGCCGGGCCTGCTGATCGCGCTGATCGCCGTGCACCTGTTCATGGTGGTGTACCTGAAGCACACCCAGTGGTCCGAGCAGGGCAAGACCAACCGCAACGTGGTGGGGCAGCCGATGTTCCCCTCGTTCGTCGGCAAGTCGACCGGGCTGTCGCTGATGGTCTTCGGTGTCCTCGCCGTGATGGGGGCGATCGCCCAGATCAACCCGATCTGGGCCTTCGGTCCGTACGTTCCCGACCAGGTGTCCACCGACGCCCAGCCGGACTGGTACGTCGGGTTCCTGGAGGGCGCGCTGCGGCTGATGCCCGGCGTGGAGTGGAACGTCGCCGGGCACACCTTCATGTGGAACGTGCTGCTCCCGGCGGTGGTGCTGCCGGGACTGCTCTTCCTGGTGCTCTACTGCTATCCCGTCTTCGAACGATGGGTCACCGGGGACCTGGTGGAGCACCATCTGTGCGACCGGCCGCGGGACCGCCCGGTGCGCACCGGGCTCGGCGTCGCGGCGATCGTCTTCTACGCCGTGCTGCTGCTCGCGGGCGGCAACGACGTGATCGCGACGGTGTTCCTGGTCTCCGTCAACGGCCTCACCTGGATCTTCCGCGTGCTGCTGTTCGCCGGCCCGGTTCTCGCGTACCTGATCACCCGACGCGTCTGCCTCGCGCTCCAACTGCACGAACGGCAACTGCTGGAGGAGGGCGAGGAGACCGGCGAGGTCTACCAGGACCTCCCGGGCGGCATGACGGAGAGCCACGAGGGACTCGACCGGCGCCGCCGCTACAAGATCCTGGTCAGGGACATTCCGCTGCCGCTGGCGTACCCCGGCCGCGACGCCCCGCTGCGCCACCGGCTCCGGGCCCGGCTCAGCGCCTGGTACTACGGCGAGCGGGTGGACGTGCCGACGACGGCCGAGGAACGTCTTCAGATCACCGGCCGCACGGCCGATCCGGTGTCGGGCGGGGTCAGTTCCCCGCAGGAGTGAGCGCCGGTACCCCACGGGAGCGACGCTCGAAGTCCCCACGTAAGCGACGGTTGTGCCGTGTCCGCGCCTCCGGACGCGGACACGGCGTGCTCCTGGATGTCACCTCCGGGTGCCCCCGCGGGCCTTGCCGATGGTCAGGCCCATGGCGGCAAGCCCCAGCAGCATGGTGATCGCACCGACCCAGCAGTTGTTCCAGATGATGCCCGCCCGCGCGGTGTGCAGGAAGGTCACCACCCAGGGCGAGATGAACAGCCACGCGCCGAGTGGGACGAGCGCCCACGCCAGACGGAACATGCGTTCCGGGGCCAGCGCCAGGCCGAGCCCGATCGTCGCGACGGCGAGGCCCACGATCAGGTTGTTGACGGTGATGGCGGGCTGGATCGCGAAGTGCACGACCCAGGGGGAGATCGCGGCGTAGAGGCCTGTCAGCACGATCAGGCCCTCGACGGCCATCGCCGGGCCGCTCGAAGCGGTGCGCTCGAGCCGTTCCCGCATCTCCGCCATCTCGGGATGCGTACCCATCATCTCCGGATGGGCGCCCACGTCACTGGAGCGATGTGGATACGACATTGCTGTCGTCTCCTCTCCAAAGGGGAGTCTTTGCCTTATGCAAGGGTTCCCCTGTTCGAGTGACTTATGCCGTTTTTATGTCGATTTCCGAGGATTCCCGGTGCGGGAAGTGGCTCATGGCGCGCCACCGGGCTCAGGCGCTGTCGCGCCCCGCGAACTCGAACACCATGCCGAGGAGCCCGACGGCGAAGACCCCGAACCCGATCATGAAGAGCCAGAAGCCGTAGACGATGCCGACGGCGCACGTGGTCACACCGGCGGCGGTGATCACCGGGTTCCTGCTGTGCGGCGGGAAGAAGTCGACGCGGCCGCTGCGTTCCCGGATCTCCCCCGTCGGCCGGTCCTCCGGCCGCTGCCCCTTGCGCCGGTGGTTGGTCAGGCAGAAGAAGGCGATCAGCGAGGCCATGAAGCAGGACACGGTCAGCGCGGCGATCCCCGCCGGCTCCCGGGCGAACCAGATGTAGGCCGCGTCCGTGAGCAGGAAGAACACCGCCACGCCGGCGAAGAGGTAGGCCTCGGACTTCATTCGCTCTGCCCCCCCATGGTGTCGGGCGTCGCCTCCACGGCTCCGTGCTCCGCCGGCGGCAACTCCTGCGCGATCTCCGGATGGTGCAGGTCGAAGGCCGGGGAGTCGGAGCGGACGCGCGGCAGCTCCGTGAAGTTGTGCCGGGGCGGCGGACACGACGTCGCCCACTCCAGTGACCGGCCGTACCCCCACGGGTCGTCCACGTCCACCTTCGTCCCGTAACGGGACGTCTTCCACACGTTGTACAGGAAGGGCAGCGTGGACAGGCCGATGAGGAAGGCGCCGATCGACGAGACGGTGTTCAGGGCCGTGAACCCGTCGGCCGCGAGGTAGTCGGCGTAGCGCCGGGGCATGCCCGCCTCGCCGAGCCAGTGCTGGACGAGGAACGTCGTCTGGAAGCCGACGAAGAGCGTCCAGAACTGGATCTTCCCCAGCCGCTCGTCGAGCAGCTTGCCCGTGATCTTGGGCCACCAGAAGTAGAACCCGCCGAAGGTCGCGAAGACGATCGTCCCGAAGAGCACGTAGTGCAGATGGGCGACGATGAAGTAACTGTCGGTCAGATGGAAGTCCAGCGGCGGGGAGGCGATGAGGACACCGCTGAGCCCGCCGAGCAGGAAGGTGACCATGAAGCCCATCGCCCACAGCATCGGGGTCTCGAAGGAGAGGCTGCCCTTCCACATGGTGCCGATCCAGTTGAAGAACTTCACCCCCGTGGGGATGGCGATCAGGAACGACATCACGGAGAAGAACGGGAGTAGGACCCCGCCGGTGGCGAACATGTGGTGGGCCCAGACGGTGGCCGACAGCATGGTGATCGAGATGGTCGCGCCCACCATCCCCACGTAGCCGAAGACCGGTTTGCGGCTGAATACCGGGATGATCTCCGTGACCACACCGAAGAACGGCAGGGCGACGATGTAGACCTCCGGATGGCCGAAGAACCAGAACAGGTGCTGCCACAGCAGCGCACCGCCGTTGGCGGGGTCGTAGATGTGGGCGCCCAGCTTGCGGTCGGCCTCCAGCGCCAGCAGCGCCGCGGTGAGCACCGGGAAGGCCGGCAGCACCAGGATCGAGGTGAACAGCACGTTCCAGGTGAACAGCGGCATCCGGAACATGGTCATGCCCGGCGCGCGCAGGCACAGGATCGTGGCGATGAAGTTGACGGCGCCGAGCGTGGTGCTCAGACCCGCGACCACCAGCCCCATGGCCCACAGGTCCCCGCCGTGGCCGGGACTGTGCACGGCGCTGTTCAGCGGCGCGTAGGCGAACCAGCCGAAGGGCGCGGCCCCGTTGTCGACCGCGAACCCGGACAGCACCGTCAGCCCGCCGAACAGGAAGAACCAGTACGTCAGGGCGTTCAGCCGGGGGAAGGCGACGTCGGGGGCGCCGATCTGGAGCGGCATGATGGCGTTGGAGAACCCGGCGAACGTGGGCGTCGCGAACAGCAGCATCATGATCGTGCCATGGATCGTGAACAGCTGGTTGTACTGGTCGTTGTTCATGATCTGCAGGCCCGGCCGGGCCAGCTCGGCCCGCATGAACATCGCCATGACGCCGGCGGCCATGAAGAAGCCGAACGCCGTGACCAGGTACAGATTGCCGATCTTCTTGTGATCGGTGGTGGTCAGATAGTCCCGGATCTTCTCGCCCGTACGGCCCCGCGGCGGCCGCGCGGTGTGCCGCGGCTCGTCCACCCCGGGATGAGTCTGTGACATGAGCGCCCTCCACGCGCTTCGGCCCGCCGGCCCGGACACCGCCCGGACCGGCCTGCCGGACGGTCTGCTGCGACGGGCCCGGCTAACCGCCGGACGGACGCGCGGAGGGACCGGAGCGGGGAGCCGACCTGGTGTGGATGTACAGCTCCCGCCGGTCTCCCACCGGGACCCGCGGCGGCAGGGGCAGCTCGTAGCGGACCGGGCGGAGGTGGTCGGCGAGCTGGCGTCGCGGGTTGTAGACGCGGTTGAACTTCCACAGCATGCGCGCGAAGTTGGTCTGGCCGTGTGCCAGCCGGTCGGCGAGCACACGCGCCGCGCCGAACGCGGTGCGCAGGCCCAGGTGCTTGCGGTTGATGACCGACTGGGTGCGCACCAGCTCCTCGTAGAACCGGTCCAGCGGCAGCGCGGTGGGGACCACGGCGTGCTGGATGTCGAACAGGCGGTAGTCGCGGGTGGTCAGCCGGCGGGACTCGGTGTGCCAGATCTCGGTGCCCGGATAGGGGGTCATCACCGTCAGGTGCACGATCTCCGGGACGGACAGCGCGAACTCCCGCACCAGGCGGAAGCGTTCGGCGTCCCAGGCCGGGTCCACGATCAGGTTGATGGCGACGTTGATCCCCAGCCGCCGCGCGGTCTGAAGGGCACGGAAGTTGTCGTCCGGGTCGACGCGCTTGCGGTACAGGTCCAGGCCCTCGGCGTCCAGGGCCTCCATGCCCAGGAACATGTAGCGCAGACCGAGCCGGGTCCAGCGTTCGAACACCTCGGTGTGGCGCAGCAGCACGTCCGCGCGGGTCTCCAGGTAGTACTGCTTGCGGACCCGCCGGCGCTCCAGTTCGGCGGCGATCGCGTCACCGTGCTCGGGGCGGATGAACGCCACGTCGTCGACGATGAACACGTTGGGCTCGGCGATGGAGGCCAGCTCGTCGGCGGCTGCCTCGGGGCTCGCCTTGCGATAGCTGCGCCCGTAGAACGTCCAGGCCGAGCAGAACGAGCAGTCCCAGGGGCAGCCGCGGGTGAACTCCATGGAGGCGCAAGGATCCAGCTCGCCGATGAAGTAGCGGCGCCGATGGCTCATCAGGTCCCGTGCGGGCCGCGGGGAGTCGATGCTGTGCAGCATGCGGGGGGCCGGCCCGTGCCCGTCCGTGGTGACGATCCCGGGCACCTCCCGCAGACCCCCGTCGCGCACCGCCTCCAGCAGCGGGGCCATCGCCGGCTCCCCCTCGCCCCGCACCACGGCGTCCACGGCGCCCCGCGCCTGGCGCAGCACGTCGTCGGCCACGAAGGAGACGCTGTGCCCGCCGAAGAAGACGAAGCAGTCCGGCACCGCCTGTTTCACGGCGCGGGACAGGTCGATGGCCTCGGGAATGTTGGCCAGGTAGTTCAGAGAGAAGCCGAGCACCTGCGGCCGGAAGGAGTGCACCACTCTGCGCAGGTCCCGGTGCCGGAGGACCTGAAGATCGACCACCCGCACCTCGTGTCCGGCGTCGCGGGCCGCGGCGGCCACCCGCTCCAGGCCGAGCGGCTCCAGCCTGAGGAAGATCTCCGAGTACATCAGGGCACTGGGATGGACGAGCAGGACGCGCATGGATCACCTCGGGTTCCGCGGCGGGATGCGGGGGAGCAACCACGTGCAGCGGTACGGGCACGGCACCCGGCGCTCCCCGGCCTTCCCGTCGGTGGACGACTGCGCCCGGCGTCCATGACGGGTCGTGACAGGCGCACGGCGTACTTCATTCGGTCCCGTTCCGGCCGGGCTTCATGCGGGCCCTCGTCCGGCTGCCGCGCACGTTCCGTCTCACGGGGGACCCGGCCGGTGTGTCGCCGGGCGGCCGGACCGGGGGCCGGGTGGACGGCGGGCCGGCCGCGAACCGCGTCGTTTGCACACCCCGCGCACGGGTCACCCGCCGGTGACGACGCGAGGACGACGGCCGAGGTGTGCGAGGGAGTGCGCGGTGGCGGCGACGAACGGCACGGAACCGGGCGCCCGCCCGTCTTTCGACGCCTGCCGGATCGAGGGCGTCGACGTGCACGCCTTCGAGCTGCCCAGCGACGGCCCCGACGGCCGGGAGCAGGACGGCACCCTGGAGTGGGACTCCACCACCATGGTGTCCTGTGCCGGGTGCACGCGGGCGGGCGCACGGGCATCGGCTGCACCTACGGCGACGTGTCGCTCGCCGCGTTCCTGTCGGGCACGCTCGCCCCCCTGCTCGAGGGACGGCCGGTCTCCTCGCCGCCCGCGCTGTGGGAGCTGATGGGCAGGCGGATCCGCAACGCCGGCCGGCCCGGAGCGGGGGCCATGGCGGTGTCCGCCGCCGACATCGCCCTGTGGGACCTAAGGCCAGGCTGCTGGACCTGCCGCTGGTCCACGCCCTCCCGGCCTGCCACGACCGGGTCCCGGCCTACGGATGCGGCGGCTTCACCGACTACTCACTGCCCCGCCTCACCGAACAGCTCACCGCCTGGACCGAACAGGGCATCCCCCCGCGTGAAGCCGAAGACTTCGCGGGACCCCGACCGGGACCCGCAGCGGCTGACCGCCGTCCGCCGGGCGATCGGTCCCGGACCCGAGCTGTTCACCGACGCCAACGGGGCCCTCGGCCGCAAGGAGGCGCTGTACTGGGCGCACAGGTTCCACGACGAGTGGGACGTGCGCTGGTTCGAGGAACCGGTCGGCTCCGCGGACATCGAGGGCCTGCGGGCGCTGCGGCGCAGCGGACGCCCCGGCTGGAGAGCGCAGCGGGCGAGTACGCGTACACCACACGGGACTTCGTCAACCTGGTGGACGCCGAGGCGGTGGACTGCCTCCAGGCGGACGTCACCCGCTGCGGCGGCATCACCGGCGTGCTGGAGGTCGCCGGCCTCGCGGCCGCCCGGCACCTGGACCTGTCCGCGCACTGCGCGCCGGCGGTCTCCGCCCAGGCCTTCTGCGCCGTGCGCCGACTGCGGCACCTGGAGTACTTCCACGACCATGTCCGGTTCGAGCGGCTGGTGTTCGACGGCACGCTGCCGCCCGTCGACGGCGCCCTGCGTCCCGACACCGGCCGGCCGGGCCTCGGCCCGGAGATCAGGTGGGCCGACGCCGAGCCGTACCGCGTCCACGGTCAGCGACCCGCCTGACCTGGATCCGCCCCACCTGACCGGGCTCCGGGAACGGGGTCCGCGGGCAGCCGCGCCGACCGGTGTTCCGGTCAACGGCCCTTATCCACAGGGAAGTTCGTGTGCGAGACTGCGGTGATCGTCATCCCCGCCCGACATCCACCGCACCCGCTCGACGGAGGAGCCCGCCATGGCGACCGGAGCCCCCGACCTCCCGGCCCCGCAGATGGACACCGGCAAGGCGCACCCGGCCCGGGTGTACGACTGGCTGCTCGGCGGCAAGGACAACTACCCGGCGGACGAGGCCGTCGGGCGCATGCTGCCGCCCGAGGCGCGCGACGGCGCCCGGCAGAACCGCGCGTTCATGCACCGCGCGGCGGCCTGGCTCGCGGCGCAGGGCATGGACCAGTTCCTCGACATCGGCACGGGCATCCCGACCGAGCCGAACCTGCACCAGATCGTCCAGCGGGTGGTGCCGGCCGCGAAGGTCGTCTACACGGACAACGACCCGATCGTGCTGCGGCACGCCGAGGCCCTGCTGGTCAGCCGGCCCGAGGGGATGACCGACTACCTCGAGGCCGATGTGCGCCGGCCGGACCGGATCCTCGAGCACGCGCGGAAGGTGCTCGACTTCGAACGTCCGGTGGCGCTGTCGCTGATCGCGCTGATGCACTTCCTCCCCGACGACCAGGAGGCCCACGGCATTCTGCGCGAGCTGCTCGACGCGCTCCCGTCGGGCAGCCACCTCCTGCTGACGCACGCCGCGTCCGACATCTTCCCGGAACTGGCGCGGCAGGTCACCCACGAGTACGCCAGGGGCGGCATCCGCCTCCGCTTCCGCGGCCGGCCGGAGGTCGCCCGCTTCTTCGACGGACTGGAGCTCGTCGGCCCCGGGCTGGTCACGGCCCCCGAGTGGTTCATGTCGCCCCCCGCGCCGCGGCCCGAGGAAAGCGGCATCTACGCCGGCGTCGCTCGCGTCCCCTGACGCGGCGTGCGGGCCGCGAGGACACCGGACTTCCTCCCCTGCCCGAGGTGCGAGAAGTGAGCGGAGCCGTCAGCGCGGCGGCTGGTCGGGACCCCGGTCCTGGTCGCGCATCTGTTCCTTGAGCCGATCCTGGGCGGTGTCCACCTGGCCGCGGTACTTGCCCTGGGTCCGGTCGTCGATGTAGTCACCGCCCTTGTCGATGCCCTTGCCGGCCTGCTCCTCGTGACCCTTCAGCAGCCCCTTGAGCTTGTCCATCATGCTCATCGCGTGCTCCTTCACGGCGAGGGTTCACCTACCAGCATGGCCGACCCCTCCCAGGGACGCATCCGCAGCGGACACGGGACAGGAGGGGGCCGGGCGGGGCCGGAGAGGGCGGGCCACGGCCGGGTCACGACGTACCGGACCGGGTTCAGCGGACCGGGAAACCGAACGAGTATCCCTGTTGCTTCAGCCAGGGAAGCACCTCGCGCAGCGCCGCCACGGTCTGGGAGCGGTCGCCGCCCGCGTCGTGGAAGAGGATCGTCGGACCGTTCGCGACCTCCTTCCGCACGGTGGCGACGATGGCCGCCGTACCGGGACGCTCGAAGTCCTTGCTGTCGACGTTCCAGCCCAGCGGCCGCATTCCGCGGGACGCGGCGAGGCCGCGGCTGTAGGGGGTGAAGGCGCCGCCCGGGGCCCGGTAGTACAGGGGGCGGACACCCCCGGAGGCCTTGGTGATCATGCGTTCGGCGTCCAGGATCTGCTGCGACTGGTATGCCTGCGACTTGTGGTCCATGCCGGTGTCGTGCGACACCGTGTGGTCGCACAGCCGGTGCCCGGCCGCCACGACCGCCCGCACCAGGTCTGGGTGCGCCTGGGCCTGCGTGCCCACCATGCAGAAGGTGGCCTTCACGCCGTTGTCCCGCAGCACCCGCAACACCTGTGGCGTCCATACCGGGTCGGGTCCGTCGTCGATGGTGATGTTGACACCCCGGGCGCCGCGGTCCGAGGCATGGGCGATCGCCGCCGACACCTTCGCCTGTGTGGAGCCCTCGGCCCCGGCGGGCGAGGCGGAGGGCCGCGCCGAGACGCCCGTCCCCGCATGCCGCTTCCCGGTGGCGGTGGGATCCGCCTGCGCGGTCCACACCGAGGTGGCGGCGGCCACCGCGGTCACCCCGATCGCCGCCGCGAGCACCCGACCGTGCCATCCCCGCCCCGCATGCCGCACCATGTCCGCCCCGCTCCTCGCCGTCCGTGTGCTTTCCGTGCATCCGTCAGGACGGCACAACGCCCCTTCGGGATCCGTCTGTTACCGATCGCGGACATTTCCGGGGGGAACCCGCGACAGGCCGCGCGGTCGGCCCCGCGGATGCGGACGGAGGGAGTCCGCGGATGGGGACGGAGGAGACCCGTGGCGGCGCACGGAAGGAATCAGTGGCCCGGCTCACATGGCGTGACACGGGTGTCGCCGACACCATGGTCTGCGTCACCGGCAGGCCGAAGGGATCCAGGATGTTCCGCAAGGTACTGGTCGCCAACCGGGGTGAGATCGCGATTCGCGCGTTCCGCGCCGGCTACGAACTGGGCGCGCGCACCGTCGCCGTCTTCCCGTACGAGGACCGCAACTCGCTGCACCGGCTCAAGGCCGACGAGGCCTACGAGATCGGAGAGCCGGGACACCCGGTGCGGGCCTACCTCTCCGTGGACGAGATCGTCCGGGCGGCGCGCCGGGCCGGCGCGGACGCCGTCTACCCGGGATACGGCTTCCTGTCCGAGAACCCCGAACTGGCCCGCGCCTGCGAGGAGGCGGGCATCACCTTCGTCGGCCCGGACGCCGCCACCCTGGAACTCACCGGGAACAAGGCCCGCGCCGTGGCGGCGGCCCGGGCGGCCGGCGTGCCGGTCCTCGGCTCCTCGGCACCCTCCAACGACGTCGACGAACTCGTCCGCGCCGCCGAGGACATCGGCTTCCCCGTGTTCGTCAAGGCCGTCGCCGGCGGCGGCGGGCGCGGCATGCGCCGCGTCGAGGACCCGGCCGCGCTGCGCGAGTCCATCGAGGCGGCCTCCCGCGAGGCCGCCTCCGCGTTCGGCGACCCGACCGTCTTCCTGGAGAAGGCCGTCGTCGAACCCCGCCACATCGAGGTGCAGATCCTCGCCGACGGCCAGGGCGGCGTCATCCACCTCTTCGAACGCGACTGCTCGGTGCAGCGCCGCCACCAGAAGGTCATCGAGCTCGCCCCCGCCCCGA
Source organism: Streptomyces sp. NPDC006393 (assembly GCF_040628575.1). NCBI lineage: Bacteria > Bacillati > Actinomycetota > Actinomycetes > Kitasatosporales > Streptomycetaceae > Streptomyces > Streptomyces sp. NPDC006393. The sequence continues at coordinate 31,691 of NZ_JBEXZD010000056.1, read as the reverse complement.
ACCTCGACCCGGCGCTGCGCGACCGCATCTGCGCCGACGCGGTGCGCTTCGCCCGCGAGATCGGCTACCGCAACGCGGGCACGGTCGAGTTCCTGCTCGACCGCGAGGGCAACCACGTCTTCATCGAGATGAACCCCCGCATCCAGGTCGAGCACACGGTGACCGAGGAGGTCACGGACGTCGACCTGGTCCAGGCCCAGCTGCGCATCGCCGCCGGCGAGTCGCTCGGCGACCTCGGACTGGCCCAGGGCACCGTGCAGTTGCGCGGCGCCGCCCTGCAGTGCCGTATCACCACCGAGGACCCGGCCAACGGCTTCCGCCCCGACACCGGCCGGATCAGCGCCTACCGCTCACCGGGCGGCTCGGGCATCCGCCTGGACGGCGGCACCACGCACGCCGGCACCGAGATCAGCGCCCACTTCGACTCCATGCTGGTCAAACTCACCTGCCGGGGACGGGACTTCAAGGCCGCGATCGGCCGCGCCCGGCGCGCCGTCGCCGAGTTCCGCATCCGCGGGGTCGCCACCAACATCCCCTTCCTCCAGGCCGTCCTGGACGACCCCGACTTCCAGGCCGGGCGGGTCACGACGTCGTTCATCGAGCAGCGGCCGCACCTGCTCACCGCCCGCTCCTCCGCCGACCGCGGCACCAAGCTGCTCACCTACCTCGCCGACGTCACCGTGAACAAGCCGCACGGCGAACGGCCCGAGTCGGTCGACCCGGTGACCAAGCTGCCGCCGCTGCCCGCCGGCGAACCGCCCGCGGGCTCCCGCCAGCGCCTGGTCGAACTCGGCCCGGAGGGCTTCGCCCGCCGGCTCCGCGAGGCGCCGACCATCGGTGTCACCGACACCACCTTCCGCGACGCCCACCAGTCCCTGCTCGCCACCCGTGTGCGCACCAAGGACCTCCTGGCCGTCGCCCCGGTCGTCGCCCGGACCCTGCCCGAGCTGCTCTCCCTGGAGTGCTGGGGCGGCGCCACCTACGACGTGGCGCTGCGCTTCCTCGCCGAGGACCCCTGGGAGCGGCTGGCCGCCCTGCGCGAGGCGGTGCCCAACATCTGCCTCCAGATGCTGCTGCGCGGCCGCAACACCGTCGGCTACACCCCGTACCCGACCGAGGTCACCGACGTCTTCGTCCAGGAGGCCGCGGCCACCGGCATCGACATCTTCCGCATCTTCGACGCCCTCAACGACGTCGACCAGATGCGCCCGGCCATCGACGCCGTACGCGGGACCGGCACGGCCGTCGCCGAGGTCGCGCTGTGCTACACCGGAGACCTCTGCGACCCCGCCGAGCGCCTCTACACCCTGGACTACTACCTGCGTCTGGCCGAGCGGATCGTCGCGGCGGGCGCGCACGTGCTCGCGGTGAAGGACATGGCCGGACTGCTGCGCGCGCCCGCGGCGGCCAGGCTGGTGTCGGCGCTGCGCCGCGAGTTCGACCTCCCGGTGCACCTGCACACCCACGACACCGCGGGCGGGCAGCTCGCCACCTACCTCGCCGCGATCCAGGCCGGCGCCGACGCGGTGGACGGCGCGGTCGCCTCGATGGCCGGCACCACCTCCCAGCCGTCGCTGTCGGCGATCGTCGCCGCCACCGACCACTCCGACCGCCCCACCGGCCTGGACCTTCAGGCGGTCGGCGACCTGGAGCCGTACTGGGAGAGCGTCCGCAAGATCTACGCCCCCTTCGAAGCGGGCCTGGCCTCGCCGACCGGACGCGTCTACCACCACGAGATCCCCGGCGGCCAGCTGTCCAACCTGCGCACCCAGGCGGTCGCGCTCGGCCTCGGCGACCGCTTCGAGGACATCGAGGCGATGTACGCCGCCGCCGACCGCATCCTGGGCCGCCTGGTCAAGGTCACGCCGTCGTCCAAGGTCGTCGGAGACCTCGCCCTGCATCTGGTCGGTGCCGGGGTCGCGCCGGAGGACTTCGAGGAGACACCGGACCGGTTCGACATCCCCGACTCCGTCATCGGCTTCCTGCGCGGCGAGCTGGGCACCCCGCCCGGCGGCTGGCCGGAACCGTTCCGTACCAAGGCGCTGAAGGGCCGCGCGGACGCCAAGCCCGCGGCCGAGCTGACCGCCGAGGACCGCGAGGGCCTGGACAAGTCCCGCCGCTCGACCCTCAACCGGCTGCTGTTCCCCGGACCGACACGCGACTTCGAGACCCATCGCCAGGCCTACGGCGACACCAGCGTGCTGGACAGCAAGGACTTCTTCTACGGCCTGCGCCCCGCCAAGGAGTACGCCGTCGACCTCGAACCCGGCGTACGGCTGCTGATCGAGCTCCAGGCCGTCGGCGAGGCGGACGAGCGCGGCATGCGCACCGTGATGTCCACGCTGAACGGCCAGTTGCGCCCGATCCAGGTGCGCGACACCGCCGCCGCGGCCGACGTCCCCGTGACGGAGAAGGCGGACCGTGCCGACCCCGGCCACGTGGCGGCGCCGTTCGCGGGCGTGGTGACCCTCGCCGTGGCCGAGGGCGACGAAGTGGCGGCCGGCGCGACCGTGGCCACCATCGAGGCGATGAAGATGGAGGCCGCCATCACCGCCCCGAAGTCGGGCCGCGTGACCCGGCTGGCCATCAACCGCATCCAGCAGGTGGAAGGCGGCGACCTGCTGATCGAGGTCTCCTGAACCGCCTCCCGCGAGGGGCTGCCGCCGCGTCGGGATCCACCGCGTCGGGATCCACCGCGTCGGGCTGCGCGGGGTTGGGCTGCGCGGGGTTGGGCTGCGCGGCGTTGGGCTGCGCGGCGTTGGGCTGCGCCGCGTTGGGCTGCGCCGCGTTGGGCTGCGCCGCGTCGGGATCCACCGCGACGGGCTGCCGCCGCGAGGGGACCCGCCCGTCCGGAGCGACCCGCCCGTCCGGGGCGACCCGCCCGTC
>NZ_JBEXZD010000056.1:0-28705 GCF_040628575.1 Streptomyces sp. NPDC006393 | reverse complement strand
CGGGGCGACCCGCCCGTCCGGGGCGACCCGCTCGTCCGGGGCGACCCGCTCGTCCGGGGCGACCCGCTCGTCCGGGGCGACCCGCTCGTCCGGGGCGACCCGCTCGTCCGGGGTGACCCAATCGGCCTTTCCGACCAGGTCGCCCCGTCCGACCGGGTCGCCCCGTCCGACCGGGTCGCCCTGTCGGGCCGGGTCGGCCGACGGGCAAGGCCGGCCGGCCTGGCCGGCTCATGCCGGGTCGGATCACCGGCCCGGTCGGCTCACCGGCCCGGTCGGCTCACCGAGCGGGTTCGTCCTCCGGGGAGCCCAGCCAGGCTCGGGCCGCGGCGGTCAGCGCGCTGATGCCGGTGCTCAGTGTCGGCTCGACGACCGGGGCGAAGTGCGGGGAGTGGTTGGAGGGCTGGCCGCGTGCCACCTTCGCCAGGTCCTCGAACGTACGGGCCGAGGCGAAGGCGGTCGGGTCGGCGCCGCCCAGCAGCCAGTAGACGCACGGGGCGCCGGCCGCCTGGGCCAACAGGCCGACGTCCTCGCTGCCGGTGGCCGGGCCGGGATCGACCAGGCGCGAGTCGCCCAGCGCCTCGGTCAGCGCCTGCCGGGTCCGCTCGCAGGCCGCGGGGTCGTTGACCACCGCGGGGAACGACTCGGTGTACGCGATCTCCGGCTCCCGGGGCGCGCCGGAGGCGGCCGCCTCGCCGTGGACGATCCGCTCCACCGCCCGCAGCACGGCCTCGCGCACCCCCGGCTCGTAGGTCCGCACGCTCAGCAGCAGTTCGGCGCGGTCCGGAATGATGTTGGGCTTGGTCCCGGCGTGCAGGGCCCCGACGGTGACGACCGCCGTGGAGGTGCCGGCCACCTCCCGGGAGACGACACCCTGGAGGCGCTGCACCGTCGCGGCGGCCATGAGGACCGGGTCCACGCAGGCCTCCGGCCGGGACCCGTGGCCCCCGCGGCCGTGCAGGACGACGCGCAGCGAGTCGGCCGCGGCGAACGCCGGCCCCGGGTGCAGCCCGACGAAGCCCGCGGGCAGCGGTGACACATGCTGCCCGAGCACGACCTCAGGCCGGCCGAACCGCTCGTACAGCCCGTCGTCGACCATGGCCCGGGCGCCCCCGCCGAGCTCCTCGGCCGGCTGGAAGAGCAGCAGCAGGGTGCCCCGCCACGCATCCCGGTGGGCCGCCAGTTCGGCCGCCGCGCCCAGCAGGCAGGTGACGTGCATGTCATGGCCGCAGGCGTGCATGACGGGCACCTCCCGCCCGTCGGTGTCGGTCGCCCGGGCCGTGCTGGCGTACGGCAGGCCCGTCTGCTCCCGCACCGGCAGGGCGTCCATGTCGGCGCGCACCGCCACCGTGGGCCCCTCGCCGCAGCGCAGGACACCGACCACGCCCGTACCGCCGACTCCGGTGGTCGTCTCGTAGCCCGCGGCGCGCAGCCGCTCGGCGACGATGCGTGCGGTGCGGTGCTCGGCGAAGGCGAGCTCGGGATGGGCGTGCAGGTCGCGGTACACCTCGGCGAGGCCGTCGAGGCCGGGCCGTGGGGACGGTCTGCTGGGCATCGTGCCACCTTCCGATACGGGGTCCGGATCCGGCGGTGCCGCCGGGGCGGGCCATCCGGCTCAACATACCGAGAAGGTGATCTCAGGGCCCTGCCACGACGTGCGGGCCGGGCCGGTTCCTCGTGCGCGCACCGCGACGACGCGGCCGCCGGTGCGGGCCGGGCGCCGTGGGCACGCCCACCCGGCCCGGCCCGGGCCTCACCCGCTCGCTTCGCCCCGGGCCCGGTTCCGGGCCGCCATCACGGCATAGACGACGACGCCCGCGAACAGGAACAGCACGCCCTGGTAGACGGCGGCGTATCCGGCGCCCGCGACGAGCCACATCGAGAAGGCGGCCGCGATCGAGGCGATCACGGCGTCCCGCACCAGCCGTCCCCGGTCGACCATGTCCCGGCGCCCGGCGAGGAGGTGGAACAGCTGCGCCGCCGTGGCCAGCAGGTACGGCACCGTCGCCGTGAACGTGGTGACGAGCACCAGGATCTGGAAGACCTTCGCCGAACCCGAGGTGTAGTTGTAGACGGTGAGCAGCGAGGCGAGGACGACGGTGACGGCCACACCGACGGTCGGAACGCCGCGCCGCCGGCGCGCGAAGGCGGCCGGGAACAGGCCGTCCTGTGCGGCGGCGTACGGGGTCTGGGCGCTCAGCAGCGTCCAGCCGTTGAGGCAGCCGGTCATCGACACCAGCGCGGCGAGCGCGACGGCCCAGCCGCCCCAGGCGCCGCCGAACATGGCGTTCACGGCGTCGGAGAACGGCGCGGTGGACTCCACCAGCCGGCCGTGCGCGACCGTGCCGAAGACCGACAGCGTGCCCAGCAGGTAGACGAGGGCGGCTCCCACGGTGCCGATGACGGTGACGCGGCCCACATTGCGCCGGGGGTCCTTCACCTCCCCCGCGCTGACCGCGGCGGACTCCACACCGAGGTAGGAGAAGAGCAGGATCGCTGCGGAGGCCGACACCGCGCCGACCGCGCTGCCGCCGCCGGCGTTGAACGGGCCGAGGTTGTGCGGGTCGAAGAAGAACAGCCCGCCGACCGCGACGAGCAGCAGGGGCACGAACTTCAGCACGGTGGAGACCAGCTGGACGGCGCCCACGTAGCGGGTGCCCGCGAAGTTGGCGAGCGCCGGCAGCCACTGGAGGACGAGCGCGGCCAGGCACGCGCTCCAGCGGTGGTCGTTCACCGGCACCAGCACGTCGAGGTAGCCGACGGCGGCGACGGCGAGCGCCGCGTTCGACACCCAGGTGGTGATCCAGTACGCCCAGGCGGCCAGGAAGCCGGCGAAGTCGCCGAAGGCCCCGCGGGCGTAGACGTAGGGTCCGCCGGTGCGCGGGTCGCGCTCGGCGAGCCGGCCGAAGACGAGCGCGAGGGTGATCGCGCCGATGGTCAGGACGCCGAAGGCGACCAGGCTGACGGTGCCGTACGGGGCGACGGAGGCCGGGAGCAGGAAGATGCCGCCGCCGATGATGTTGCCCATGACCAGCGCGGTCGCCACGGGCAGACCGAAGCGGCGGGCGTGCCGGTCGCTGTCGCGCGTGCGTGACTCGGTGGTCGAGGGGGCCGCGGGGGTGTCCTGCGGGGCCGGAGCCGACTGTGGGGCGGTCCCGGTGACGTGCATGGGGTGGTTCGCCTCTCTTCGAACTGGTGCCCGGGATCGCCGGACGGACCCCATGGTCCGGCATCGGTCGTCATGGCTCCAAATCACCTCGTTTCGTCCTGTATGAATGGGTGCGGCACCGTAAAACGTGCGCCGCTGGGGGTTTGGAGGCGGGAAATGTCCATGTTGCGGGACCTCGGCCGGTGCGGGCGAGATGCGGGTGCGGTGTGAGGGGGACGCGCTGAGAGCCCGGCGAGGAGAGGCACCGCAGGATGATCTAGCGTGGGCGTTATGTCCGATACGTCGCATGGTGAGCACGGCCGCCCGCCCACCCCGGCCGAGCGCTGGGCCGCCTTCCGGGAGTCGCCCTTCCTGCCCGCGACGGTCCTGACGCTGATCATCGCCGCCGCGGCCGGACTCTTCGCCGGCTCCTACACGTACGCCATGGCCAACCCCACCCCGCACACCATCCCCACCGCGGTCGTCGGCGCCCACGACCAGCCGGGCGCCCGGCGCTTCGTGGCCGGCATGGAGAAGGCCCTGGCCGCCTCGCTGAAGCTACGGCCCTACGACACACTCGCCGCGGCGGAAGAAGCCGTGGACGACCAGAAGGTGTTCGCCGTGCTCGACGTCCCCCGGGCCGCGAACGACGTCACGCTCTACGTGTCCAGCGCCACCGGGGCCACGGTCGCCCAGGTACTGGTGGAGTCGGCGGAGAAGGTCGGCCGCGCCACCGGCGTGCCGGTCGCGATCCGCGACCTCAAGCCCTTGCAGAAGGGCGACCCGCGCGGACTGGCGATCTTCTACATCTCGCTCGCGGCCGTGATCGTCGGCTTCGTCGGGGCCATCCAGCTCAGCGTGCAGGCGTCCGGACTGAACCCGCTCGAGCGCATCGCCTTCACCGTCGTCTACGCCATGCTCGGCGGGTTCGTGATCGCCGCGGTGGTGGACTGGATGCTCGGCGCCCTGGATCTGCCCTTCGTCCAGTCCTGGATGATCCTGGCGCTGACCATGTTCACCTCCGGCATGGTCTTCACGATGTTCAACACCCTGTTCGGGCGCTGGGCCATGATCCCGACATGGGGTCTGATGGTCCTGCTGGGCAACCCCTCCTCGGGCGGCGCGGTCTCCTGGCCGCTGCTGCCCTCCGCGCTCGGCGTCATCGGCCGCTGGCTGCCGCCCGGCGCCTCGGTGAACGCCCAGCACACGGCCGTGTACTTCACCGGGCACCAGCACGCCTTCCCCTTCCTTGTCCTCGCCGTCTGGGCCGTCGTCTCCTGCGCCGTCTTCTGGACCTGGCGGCACCGCCACCCCGGCGGCCGCGAAGTCCGTCCCGCCCACGCCGCCCCCTGACGGCCGTCCATTACCCCGAACGTCATCGATCTCGCACCGTCCCCCGTGCCACGATCGCCGCCGTGAGAAGGCCGAGCGACCGACCGGAGGACACCATGCCCGCCTACGCCATCGCCCACCTGCGCGAGGCCGCCCCGCACCCGGAGATCGCCGAATACATCGAACGCATCACGGACACCTTCGCACCGTACGGCGGCCGTTTCCTCGTGCACGCCACCCAGCACGAGGTGAAGGAGGGCAGCTGGCCCGGACACGTCGTGGTGATCGCCTTCCCCGGGATCGACGAGGCACGGGCCTGGTGGGACTCGCCCGCCTACAGGGAGATCGCACCGCTGCGCTCACGCCACATCGCGGGCGACATCGTCCTCGTCCCGGGCGTCCCCGACGACTACGACCCGGCCACCACCGCGAAGGCGATGCGGGAGTCGCTGCCGCGCGACCGGTGACTGCCGACCGCTCGTTCCGGAGCGTCACCGGGGACGGCGCTGCCGCGTGCCGGGCTCACCGTCCTGACGGGTGCGGCTCGCCGTCATCGGCGGCGGCTGAACGGGCGGAACGCGCCAGCCACTCCTGGTAGGCCGGCGCCTGGCGCGCCACCTCCCAGTAGGCCGCCTCCAACTCCGCGTACGCGCGGTCCAGTTCCGTCTCGCAGCGGGCCGCGAGCAGCAGCCGTACGCCGATCGGGTCACCCTCCAGCGGCCGGACGGCGAGGTCGGGACGCGGGTGCGCGGTGGGCTGGCTGACCGTGACGACCTCGCCGGTGGCGGCCAGGGAGTACGCGGTGAGGTAGTCGCCGTGCAGCAGGTCGGGTTCGAGCCCCGCCGCGCGCAGCACCCGGCACAGACCGTCCCATTCACCGTCGACCGTGGAGTCGACCATCCAGCGCTCGCCGGCGAGGTCGGCCAGCCGCACCTCGCGTCGCGCGGCCGCGGGATGGTCCGCGGCGAGCGTGACGAACTGCGGTTCCCGCTCCACCAGCACCCGCAGGCAGAGCCCGCGCGGGACGCGCAGCGGACTGCCCTCGACCTCGTGCACGAAGGCCATGTCGAGCCGGCCCGCGGCGACCATCCCGAGCAGGGAGTTCGCGGACACGTCCATCTGGAGCGTCGGTTCGATCCCGGGCAGCCGGGCCCGCAGCCGGCGCAGCCAGCCGGGCAGGGCCCGGCTCGCGGTGGCGCCGATGCGCAGCAGGGCCCCGCCGGCGGCGCGTGCCGCCGCCGCCCTGGTCTCGGTGACGATCGCCGCGAACTCGGCGACGAGAGGCCTGGCGCGGCTCAGGACGAGGTGTCCGAGCGGGGTGGGGCGACAACCGGTACGGGCGCGTACGAACAGCTGAGCGCCGAGGGCCTCCTCGATGCGGCGCAACTGGGTGCTCAAGGAGGGCTGGGCCATGCCGAGTTCCCGAGCCGCTTTGTGCAGACTGCCCAGCTCGGCGATGGCGCAGAGCACGCGCAGGTGCCTCACCTCGAGCTCCATGGAGGGAGCGTAGGGCGGATGTGCGGCGCCCCACCAGATGTTCACATCGCGACGAAACCGCACGAGTCGGCCGCCGATAGCCCGGCGCTATCCCCAATTGCCATCATCCCCAGGCTCGTTGGCCTCCCCGAGACTCATGGGCAACCGATCGTTCCACCCCACAGAACGAGAAGGAGCCCCCACATGATCTCGTCCCGCACGGGCGCACGGTCCGCGAAGACCTCCAGGAGACTCGTCGCCCTGGCGCTCGGCCTCGGCCTGGCCTCCGCCGCACTGGGCACCGCGAGCCCGGCGAGCGCCCGCACGGCCGCCCACCCGGCCCCGGCCGGCTCCACCCTCGCCGCCTCCGCCCGCTACGCGGGCTCGGCCGAGGACGCCGCGAACAACAAGGCGTTCTTCGACGCCGTACTGAAGTCGGTCGCCGAGAAGCAGGCCGCCCACCCGAACCTGCAGTCGGTCACCGTCTACTACAACGCCTCACAGGCGCCGAGTTTCCGCTCCCAGATATCGAGCGCCGCCTCCATCTGGAACAGCTCCGTGTCGAACGTGAAGCTCCAGGCGACCTCGTCGGGCGCGGACTTCGCCTACTACGAGGGCAGCGACCCGCGCGGCTCCTACGCCTCCACCGACGGCCACGGCAGCGGGTACATCTTCCTCGACTACACGCAGAACCGGCAGTACGACTCGATCCGCGTCGCCGCCCACGAGACCGGCCATGTGCTGGGTCTGCCCGACCACTACAGCGGCCCGTGCAGCGAGCTGATGTCGGGCGGAGGTCCCGGCCCCTCCTGCACCAACCGCTACCCCAACGCCACCGAGCGCGCCCGCGTCGACCAGCTGTGGGCCTACGGCCTGGCCAAGGCCCTGGCCGCCGTGAACACCAGGCGCTGACGGCGCCCGGAGTGGCGCGGGTGTGATCCGTCCGTTCCGCTGCCACGATGAACCGGGAGAGGACCCCGCACCCGGTTCCGGCAGCGGAACGGAAGAGACACCGCATGACCGATCCAGCAGCGCCCCGGAACGGCCCGAACGGCCCGAACGGCCCGAACGGCCGGAGGGGCCGTACCCCTCGGGCCGCACGCCATCGGTCGCCCCGATGGGTGTCCGCCCTGTCCCTCGGCCGTGCCGTGTGCGTCACGGCCGGGCTGGTCGCCGCGTACTACCTGCTGCCCCTGGACCATCACGACACGGCCGTGACGTCGGCGCTGCTCGCGGGCGGTCTGCTCGCGACCGCGGCGATGTTCGGCTGGGAGGTGGTGGTCGTCGCCCGTTCCCCGTACCCCCGCCTGAAGGCCGTGGAGGCCCTGGCGGCCACGCTGCCGCTGTTCCTGCTGCTCTTCGCCGGCGCCTACTACCTTCTCGACCGTTCCGCCCCCGGCTCCTTCAGCGAGCGGCTGACCAGGACGGACGCCCTGTACTTCGCTCTCACCACGTTCGCCACCGTCGGATACGGCGACATCACCGCCCGGTCCGAGACGGGACGCGTGCTGACGATGTTCCAGATGGCGGGCGGCCTGCTGCTCGTGGGCGTCGCCGCACGCGTGCTGACGGGCGCGATCGAGGCGGGGCTGCGCCAGCGGGACCGGTCGCCCGCCCCGGGCCGCGGCCCGGCCCGGGCCGCGGACGACCAGGAGTGAGAGCCGCGCGTGTACGCCCCTGCGTGTACGCGCGCGGGTCACTACTTGCTGACGGCGAATCGCATCAGGGCGTGCTCGTCACCCTGCTTGATCTTCCCCGTGACATTGATCACCTCGAGCTTCCAGCTGGCGCCGGCGCGCACGGCCTTGGCCACGGCGCAGCCGTTGTCCTGGGTGAGCAGGCTCGGCCAGATGTCGGCGACCTGCTGGGAGCTGCCCCCGGTCGCGTCGTACACCTTGAAGCTGATGTTGCGCGCCTTCTGGAACGAGCTTCCCTTCTTGAAGGCGGCGGCGACGAACACGATCGAGGTGATCTGGGCCGGGATCCGGCCGAACTCGACCGTCACCGTCTCGTCGTCGCCGTCCCCCCGTCCGGTCTGGTTGTCGCCGCTGTGCACCAGCGAGCCGTTGCCCATGGGATCCAGCGAGTCCAGGCCCGCCAGACGCACCGGGTCGGCGCCCTGCATGGCGATGGCGATGAGGTCGAGGTCGGTGCCGGCCTTGCGGCGGAGCATCCCCATCACTCCGCCACTGGCACCGGCGGTGGGGTCCCAGGACACCCCGATGGACAGATGGGTCACACCGTCCAGGTCCGCGGGGCCGTCTTCCTTCGTCAGCGTAATCATGTGTAGATCATCCTCTGGTGAGGGGGTACTCCGACAGCCAAAGTGTGCCTGGAACACACATCGTTGCGCACGACTGGCCTGCTGCTTGCCGTTTCATCCCTGTATGCACCGGATGCGGGACTGCGGCCGGGCCGGCGACGCGTCACCGCCGGCCCGGCCTTCCGGCCTCAGTTCAGCGCGGGCGGCCCGTCCTCGGCGGCCGTCCCCCAGGCGGACGGCCGCGCGCCGACCGTGAAGGCGAGCGACGTCATGTGCCGCAGGGCGTCCGTCGTCAGGTACGTCCGGCCGTACGGGGATCCGTCGACGCGGGCCGACTGGATGTAGCGGTCGCCGTCCGACGTGCCCGGCGCCGTGATGGTGAGCGAGCCGCGCGGGTAGTAGCGCCGGTCCAGGGTCAGGTCGACCCGTTCGAAGACCGGGGTGGACAGGCCCCAGGTGTCGTAGCCGGGCTGCACCGGGAAGACGCCGATCGACGACAGCACGTTCCAGGCGGACATGGTGCCCAGGTCGTCGTTGCCGGTCATGCCGGTCGGGGTGTCCGTGAACAGGGTCAGCGCCGCGTGCACCACGTCGGTGGTCTTCCACGGCTGACCGGTCGACAGATAGGTGTAGGGCGCGATGAGGTCGGGCTCGTTCTGCGGGTTGTACTTGTCCGCGTTGTAGTAGTCGTACGGGCCGTTCACCCAGACCTCGCGGGCGGTCTTCGCGGGGTCCTGGAGGAGCTGGTCGTAGGCGAAGAAGGAGTCCAGCCGGTCGTCGGCCGCCTGCTTGCCGCCGATCAGGGAGACCATGCCCGGCAGGTCCTGCGGCACGAGCCACTGGTACTGCCAGGACGTGCCCTCGTGGAAGCCCTCGCTCTGCGCCGGGTCCGCCGGTCCGGTGAAGGCGCCGGAGGCGTCCCGGGCGCGGAAGAAGCCGGTCGAGGGGTCGAAGATCTTCCGGTAGTTCTGGGCGCGGGCGGCGTAGCGGGCGGCGTCGGCGTCGTGGCCGAGGTCGCGGGCCATCTCGGCGAGCATGGCGTCCGAGAGGGCGTACTCCAGGGTCGCGGACGCGCCGTGGTCGTAGTCGGAGTCGCCCGGCTTGGCGTGCGGGCGGCCCTTGATGTACGGCGCGAAACCGTCCGCGATGTACTCCTTGTTCGCCTCGCGGCCCACGGCCGGGGAGTCGGAGGGCGGCACACCGTCGGCGTTCTTCTTCAGCGCGCGGTACGCCCGCTCCTCCCAGCCCTTGAGCAGGCCCTGCTGGTAGGCGTTGGTGAGGAACGGCGTGACGGGGTCGCCGGTCATGATGTTCGTCTCGACCGTGCCGTAGCCCCACTTGGGCAGCCAGCCGCTCTCCTCGTCGATCCTGATGACGGAGATCGCCATGTCCCGGGCCTCACGCGGCGCGAGCAGCGACAGCAGCTGGGACTGGGTGCGGTAGGTGTCCCACAGCGACCAGTTCTGGTAGTACGTGAAGCCCGTCGCCCGGTGGATCCGCTGGTCCCAGCCGGTGTAGCGGCCGTCCACGTCGCTGCCGATGTTCGGCGCGAGGAACGACCGGTACAGGGACGAGTAGAAGGTGCGGCGCAGGGTGTCGCCGCCGCCCTGGACGCGCACGTCGTCGAGCCGCTCCTCCCAGGCCCGCCGTGCGGCGTCGCGGACCTGGTCGAAGGAACGGCCGCCCTCGGCCCGGAGGTTCAGGCCCGCGCCGTGGGCGTCGACGTACGACAGGGCCGTCGTCGCCTCGACGGTACGGTCCTTGGTGGTGTCGAAACGGACGTAGGCGCCGCCCGTGCCGGTCTTCGCGCCGGAGGTGACCGTGGAGCCGTCCCAGGTGCCGTAGGCGGTGAACGGGCGGTCGAAGCGGGTGATCGTGTAGACGGTGTAGGGCTTGGTGTCCTGGCAGAAGCCGCTGCCGGTGATCGCGGTGCGCACCGTCCGGTTGTCGAGCACCTCGACCTTGGTGGACACCGTCCGGTGCAGCGACTGCCCCGCGTTCAGCAGCACATTGGCCTTGTCGGTGGCGGGGAAGGTGTAGCGCTGCACGCCCGTGCGCGCCGTCGCGGTCAGCTCGGCCTCGACGCCGGTCCCGAGCCCCACCTTGTAGTAGCCGGGGCTCGCCTGTTCGTCGTCGTGGCTGAACTCGGCCTGGTACTTGGCGTAGTCGGTCTCGGTGACGTCACCCGTGGTCGGCAGCACCGGCAGGTCGCCGCCCAGGCCGCAGCCGACGCCGGAGAGATGGACCAGCGAGAAGCCGCGGATGTGGTTCTGCGCGTAGTCGTAGCCGGTGTTGTGGCCGGTGTCCGGCGAGAACTGCACCATCCCGAAGGGCACGGCCGCACCGGGGTAGGTGTTGCCTTCGTTCTGCGTCCCGATGAACGGGTTGACGAGATCGGTGAGGCGGCCGTCCGGGGCGGTGGCCGCGGCCGCCCGAGCGGTGGGCGACGCGGTCAGGGCGGCGCCGAGGAGCGCGACTGCCGCGGCCACCGTTCCCGCGCCGCGTATGCGCTGGGTCCATCTCATGGGCGTGGGCCCTCCCGAGAAGACGTGGACAACGTTGTCAAAACGGACCGCCTCATTCTTGGCGCCGTATGTGTGCCCGTCAAGAGTGGGCGCGCGGGCCGCAGTTGCGCCGCGCCGTCCGGCCGAATGAGTCGCCGTCGGTCAACTCGGGCCGCTAGGTTGCCTGTTGAGCGATCACCGGTCTGACCTGGAGGGCGTCACGTGACCGAGAGCCCCGGCTTCGACGAGCTGAGCAAGAGGATCAAGACGGACCAGCCGCACACGGCCCGCATCTGGAACTACTGGCTGGGCGGCAAGGACAACTACGCGGTCGACCAGCGGGCGGGGGACGAGATCCGCCGGCTGCACCCCGGGATCGGTGAGTACGCGCAGGCCGACCGGCGGTTCCTCGGGCGGGCGGTGCGCCACCTCGCCGGCGAGACGGGCATCCGGCAGTTCCTCGACATCGGCACCGGGCTGCCCACCGCGGACAACACCCACGAGGTCGCCCAGCGCATCGCGCCCGAGTCCCGCGTCGTCTACGTCGACAACGACCCGATCGTCCTCGCCCACGCCGCGGCCCTGCTCGCCGGCAGCCCCGAGGGCCGCACCGACTACCTCGACGAGGACCTGCGCAACGTCGACTCGATCCTGGAACAGGCCGGGCGCGTCCTGGACCTGACCGAGCCCGTGGCGCTGATGCTGCTCGGCGTCGTCATCTTCGTGGAGGACGACCAGGAGGCGTACGGGATCGTGCGCCGCCTCATGGACGCGCTGCCGAAGGGCAGTCACCTGGTGCTGTCGCACACCGTGACCCGGCCGGACATGCCCGACGTCGACGCCGCCGTCGCCTTCTGGAACGAGCACGGCACACCGAGACTGACCCAGCGCACTCCCGGCGCCGTCGCCCGGTTCTTCGACGGGCTGGAACTGCTCGCGCCCGGTGTGGTCTCCTGCAACCGCTGGCGCCCCGACACCGACGGGCCCGAACCGCCCGAGGTCGCCATGTTCGGCGGGGTCGGCCGCAAGAACTGAGGGTTCCTCAGCCCAGGTCGCCCTCGAGGACCGTCCGGGTGATCGGGGGCCGGTCCCACAGGGCGAGGAGTTCGTTGGCGAGGGCCGTGGCCGCGAGCGGGTCCCGGTCGCCGTGCGCGACGATGGCGGCGGCCGACAGGCCGCGCGGGACCGCGCCCGCGTCGAGGAGGGCACGCCACTCCTCCGGCCCGAGCTCCAGGAACTCCAGTCCGGCCAGCTCCGCGATCTGGAGCGGGTCGGCGAGCGTGCCGGGATAGGCGGTGAGGGTCCGCAGGCGGGGCAGCCCGAACAGCGGCGCGAGACTGAGCGGCGTGCGGTCCCACACCCCGATGGACAGCACCTCCAGCCCGGCGTGGGCGGCGGCCTCCACGCTCGTAAGGCTCCGGATGTTGACGTGTGCCACGACCGGCGGCTGCTGCGCGCGGGGGCCGGGGAGCTCGTCCGCGGGCCCGTTCAGCACCAGATCGGTGAGGGAGCCGGCGAGCAGGTCGGCGCCGGTGTTCTGCTCGTGACCGAGGATGATGATCTGGCCCGAGTGCCCGCGCGGTCCCGGGGTCAGATCGACCGCGATCCGGTCGCCGCCGCCGTTGTCGCCGAAGACGATCCAGCCGGGGGAGCCGACCAGCCCCTGCACGGCCGCGTCGGGCGGGGTGACGACCGCCTCCTTCGCCGCGAACCGCCACGGGCAGCGACGGGACGCCGCGTCGGCGATGTACAGGTCGTCCAGGGGAAACAGTTCGCACCCGACCGCGTCGCACAGGCGGTCCGCCGCCTCCTGGTCGTCGCGCCAGTCGTCCCACCGGGCCCGCGTCACCCGGTAGAGCGCCTTGAGCTCGTCGGGCAGCGCGACGCCGAGACGCGCCTCGGCGGCGGCTATGTCCGCCTCCGTGGCGCCGACCGTGCCGGGGACCCGTTCGCGCAGGGTCCGCTCCAGCACCGCCGGGTCCGCCGACGGGGCCGGCACCGCCCCGGGCGCCGGGTCCGGCAACCGGCGCCAGGGCTCGGGGACGGCGTTCTCGACCAGGAGCAGCGCACCCGGATGCGGACCGCCGATACCGGGCTCCACGGCGGGACCGGAACGCAGGAGATGGAGCACGGCCTTCCCGGCGGGGGAGAGCTCCGCCACGAACGCGACGCTGTCCTCGCCGGCCTCCGTGAGCGCGCTCTGCACCCGCTTCACCGCGGTGAACTCGTCCAGCATCTCCTCGGCCTGCGAGGCCCGCCCCGGCCGCGGAAGGCTCCGCCGTACGGGAACGCTCCAGCCGTAGCGGCCGATCTGTCCGCCCACGCGGCCGTCCCGGTCCGAGACCCGGTCCTCGGTGCCGGGCCGCAGGAGCCTCAACAGCGGTTCCCAGGTCGCGAAGTCATACAGCGAGGACAACGGTGGCCTCCGGTCGATCCCGTGATGTGACGCAGGCGATTATCCCGTGTTCTCGTCCGCCGCCGCCGTGCCCGTTCGCCGTCCGCTTCCTCCGCCTCCGCGTCCTTCTTCCGGCGGCGTCGCGTCGTTGTTCTGTCGCTCTTCCTTCTGAACGTGATCGGCCCGGGGCCGGCGGGGACTTCGTCAACGCTTGAAAGATTCCCGTGTCCAGGGGCTTGCCGCGACTGTCGTGTCATCAGTTAAATCAAGTCGTGAACTAAGCGGTGTGGGCGTGCGGTTGGGGCCGTGCTCGCAGTGTCCTGCCGTCGCGCCCGCGCCGTCACTCCCCATCACACCCACAAGGATTCGTATGAGACGCAGATCCTTGGGTGTCGCGCTCGCCGCAGCGGCGGCGCTCATCACCCTTCCCGCACACGCCCCCGCCTCGGCGGCGGAGACACCGCTGTCCCAGGGAAAGACCGCCACCTCGTCCTCCGTCGAGAACGGCGGCACCCCGGCCGCGTACGCCGTCGACGGCGACACCGGCACCCGCTGGTCGTCGGCCGCCGGTGACACCCAGTGGCTCCAGGTCGACCTGGGCGCGACGGCCTCGGTCACCAAGGTGGTCCTCGACTGGGAGGCCGCCTACGGCAAGGACTACAAGGTCCAGATCTCCGCCGACGGCAGCACCTGGACCGACCTGAAGTCCGTGACCGGCGGCGACGGCGGCACCGACACCCTGGACGTCTCCGGCCAGGGACGCTACGTGAGGATGTACGGCATCCACCGGGCCACCCAGTGGGGCTACTCCCTCTGGGAGTTCCAGGTCTTCGGGACCACAGGAGGATCCACCCCCTCCTCCTGCGGCACCGCGAACGCCGCCCAGGGCAGGCCCGCCTCGGCCTCCTCCACCGAGAACGCCGGCACCCCCGCCTCCGCCGCCTTCGACGGCGACCCGGGCACCCGCTGGTCCAGCGCGGCCTCGGACCCGCAGTGGGTCCAGGTGGACCTGGGCTCCGTGCAGGACTTGTGCAAGGTGGACCTGTCCTGGGAGGCCGCCTACGCCAAGGAGTTCCAGATCCAGGCCTCCACCGACGGCCACACCTGGAACACGCTGCGCAGCGTCACCGGCGCCACCGGCGGCACCGCCTCCTACGACGTCAGCGGCTCCGGCCGGTACCTCCGGATCTACGGCACCGTGCGCGCGACCGGCTACGGCTACTCGCTGTGGGAGGTCGCCGTGCACACCGGCTCGTCCGGCACCACGGGACCGGTCCAGGGCGGCGGCGACCTCGGACCGAACGTGATCGTGGTCGACCCCTCCACCCCCAACCTGCAACAGAAGTTCGACCAGGTCTTCGCCCAGCAGGAGTCCGCCCAGTTCGGCACCGGCCGCTACCAGTTCCTGCTCAAGCCGGGCACCTACAACGGCATCAACGCCCAGATCGGCTTCTACACCTCCATCTCCGGGCTGGGCCTCAACCCCGACGACACCCAGATCAACGGTGACGTCACCGTCGACGCGGGCTGGTTCAACGGCAACGCCACGCAGAACTTCTGGCGCTCGGCGGAGAACCTCGCCATCAGGCCGTCGAACGGCACCGACCGGTGGGCCGTCGCGCAGGCGGCGCCCTTCCGCCGGATCCACGTCCAGGGCGGCCTCAACCTCGCCCCGAACGGCTACGGCTGGGCCTCCGGCGGCTACATCGCCGACTCGAAGATCGACGGCACCGTCGGCCCGTACTCGCAGCAGCAGTGGTACACCCGGGACAGCTCCGTCGGCGGCTGGACCAACGGCGTGTGGAACATGACGTTCACCGGTGTCCAGGGCGCCCCGGCGACCAACTTCGACACCGGCCCGTACACCACCCTGGACACCACGCCCGTCTCCCGCGAAAAGCCGTTCCTCTACCTCGACGGCAGCACCTACAAGGTGTTCGTGCCCGCCAAGCGCACCAACGCCCGCGGTGTCTCCTGGCCGGCGAACGCGGGCACCTCGATCCCGCTCGACCAGTTCTACGTGGTCAAGCCGGGCGCGACCGCGGCGACCATCAACCAGGCACTGTCCCAGGGCCTCAACCTGCTGTTCACCCCGGGCGTCTACCACCTGGACCGGACGATCGACGTCACCCGGGCGGACACGGTGGTGCTGGGCCTCGGCCTGGCCACCCTGGTCCCCGACAACGGCGTCGACGCCCTGCACGTGGCCGACGTCGACGGCGTCCGGCTCGCCGGCTTCCTGATCGACGCCGGTTCCGTCAACTCCGACACCCTGCTCCAGATCGGTCCGCCCGGCTCGGCCGCGGACCACTCCGCCGACCCCACCACCATGCAGGACGTGTTCGTCCGCATCGGCGGCGCCGGACCCGGCCTCGCCACCAACTCGGTCGTCGTCAACAGCGACGACGTCGTCATCGACCACACCTGGCTGTGGCGCGCCGACCACGGCAGCGGCGTCGGCTGGGACACCAACCGGGCCGACTACGGCCTGCGCGTCAACGGCGACGACGTGCTCGCCACAGGCCTGTTCGTCGAGCACTTCAACAAGTACGACGTGTACTGGAACGGAGAGCGCGGCCGGACGATCTTCTTCCAGAACGAGAAGGCCTACGACGCCCCGAACGCGGCCGCCATCACCCACGACGGCATCGTCGGCTACGCGGCCTACAAGGTCGCCGACTCCGTCACCACCCACGAGGCCTGGGGACTGGGCAGCTACTGCAACTACACGGCCGATCCGTCGATCGTCCAGGCCCACGGCTTCCAGGTGCCCGTCAGGTCGGGCGTCGTCCTGCACGACGTGCTGGTGATCTCCCTCGGCGGCAAGGGCCAGTACGCCCACGTCGTCAACGACACCGGCGCGCCCACCTCGGGAACCGACACCGTGCCCTCCAAGCTGACCCGCTTCCCGTGACCGTGAGGCGCTGACCGGCCGGGCCGCACCAGGACGACCCGGCGACGGCGTGCGGCGAGCCGTGCACCCACGGCCCGTCGCACGCCCACGCGCCGTGGCACGCCCACGCGCCGTGGCACGCCCACGGCCCGTCGCACGGCACGGGAAAAACGAGGCGCGACCGCGGCACGGGCTGTGGCAGGGTGACGGGCCGGCCGCACCGTCCGCTCTGGAGAGGACCGGCGGACCGGCACACCGACGACAGGAGCACCGCGTGACACCCGGCCGCCTGACCCCGCTGCTGGAACAGTTCGACTTCGCACGCCGGCGCCTCACCGACCGTATGACCGGCCCGGTCGTGGACAGCGGCGACGCCACCGGCGTGGAGGTCGGCCCCATGACCGACGAGGAATACCTCTGGGAGCCGGTACCCGGCTGCTGGTCGGTCCGGCGGCGCTCCGACGGACCCGGCCCGCGCGCCACTCTCCTGACCGGCGCGGGCGACTGGGGACGCGACGCCACACCCCCACCGCACCCCTCGCCGCCGCCCTTCACCACCCTCGCCTGGCGGCTGACCCACCTCAGCGAGATGCTGACCCTGCGGGCCGACCATGTCACCGGCAGCCACACACTGACCAGGGACGACTACCGCGCCTGCGGAGACGCCGCAGGCGCGGTCGCGGCCTTCGACACCGCCGCCACGGCATGGCGCCGGGCCCTGCTGAGCACCGACGACGCCGCGCTCGACACGGTCGGACACAGCACCTACCCGCACGGCAGCGACCCGGAGGACGTGTTCCTCGACGTCGTCTGGTGGGTCAACCAGGAACTGCTGCACCACGGCGCCGAGATCGCCCTGCTGCGCGACCTGTACCGCGCCCGGCGGCGGTGACGTCAGGCCGAGCGGAGGGTGTCCTCGTGGTGGACGGGGTGGGCGAAGGGCAGGCCGGCGGTGTAGCGCGCCAGTTCGTCGGCGGCGGCCGCGGCCATGCGGTGCAGTTCACCGCCGAGGGAGCCGGCCACGTGCGGGGTGAGCACGACGTTGGGCAGGTCGTACAGGGGCGAGCCGGCGGGCAGGACCTCGGGTTCGGTGACGTCGAGGACGGCGTTGAGGCGGCCGGTGAGGAGTTCCTCCAGTAGCGCCTCCTGGTCGACGAGGGAGCCGCGGGAGGTGTTCACCAGGGTCGCGTCGTCGCGCAGGAGGGCGAGCCGGCGGCGGTCGATGAGGTGCCGGGTGGAGGGGAGTTCGGGAGCGTGGACGGTGACCACGTCACCGGCCTCGCACAGCTCGTCCAGGCCCACGGCGCGGGCGCCGAGCCGTTCGGCCTCCAAGGCTCCGACGTAGGGATCGTGCAGCAGCAGGTCGAGGTCGTGGGAACGCAGCAGTTCCAGGACCCGGCGGCCGATGCGGGAGGCGCCGACGACACCGACCGTGCGCCGGTGGTTCCCGGCGCGGGCGTAGGCGGCCAGCCAGTCGTGCGGTACGCCGCGCCGGGCCCGGTAGTCGTCCCGCATGCGCAGCAGCTGCTTGTTGGCGAGCAGGACGAAGGCCACGGTGTACTCGGCGACCGGCAGCGCGTTGGCCCAGGCCGCCGAGGTGACCTGGATGCCGCGGCGCCAGCAGGCGTCGGTGACGTGGTGCTTGACGGACCCGGCGGCGTGGATGACGGCGCGCAGCGCGGGCGCCCGTGCCAGCACGGCCTCGTCGAGCGGCGGGCAGCCCCAGCTGCTGACGATGACCTCGCTCTCGCGCAGCGCGGCGGCGGCCCGCGGGGTGGTGAAGTCGTCGACGACGAGCGTGGGGTCGAGATCGGCGAGCGCGGTGAACCGGGCCAGGGTGGGCCGGTCGATCAGACGTGCGGCGAGGTCGGCGTGCATGGCCAGCAGGGTGCGCGGGCGCCGGTGCCCGGAGCCGGCCGGGCTCGGCTGCGGGGCGGGGGCGGTCGGGGGGTTGGACACTCGGTTCTCCGGTGCGTGTGCGGCAGAGTCGTTGGGGTGTGCTGCGCCGGTCTACTTGACGCTTCCCGCGGTGAGGCCGGCCTTCCAGTGACGCTGAAGGGCGACGAAGGCGATCACCAGCGGGACGATGCCGAGCAGGGAGCCGGTGACGACCAGCGGGTAGTACTCGGGGAAGGCGTGGGTCTGGGTGTTCCAGCTGTACAGGCCGAGGCTGACGGGGAAGAGCCGGTCGTCGGAGAGCATCACCAGAGGGAGGAAGAAGTTGTTCCAGATGGCGGTGAACTGGAACAGGAAGACGGTGACCAGGCCGGGCAGCACCATGGGAAGCCCCACCGACCAGAAGGTCCGCAGCTCGCCGGCGCCGTCCACGCGGGCCGCCTCCAGCGCCTCGCCGGGCACGTACCCGGCGCAGAAGACGCGCGCCAGGTAGACCCCGAAGGGGTTCACGAGGCTCGGGACGAACACGGCCCAGAAGGTGTTGACGACCCCCAGCTCGGAGGCCAGCAGATACATCGGCAGCGCGAGCGCGGTGGTGGGCACCAGCACGCCGAGCAGGACCAGACCGAAGAGCTGCTCCTTGCCGGGGAAGGAGTAGACGTGGAAGGCGTAGCCCGCGCAGACGCACACCAGCGCGCACAGCAGGGCGCCGATCCCGGCGTACAGCAGGGAGTTGAGGTACCAGCGGAAGTAGATGCCGTCGCCGGCGGTGGCCAGGGCGTGCAGGTTGGCGCCGAGGTGCCAGGTGGAGGGGGTCAGGGCGCGCCCGCCGAGCAGGTCGCCGGTGTTCTTCGCGGCGGCGGCCAGCAGCCAGCCGAGCGGCAGCAGGGTGTAGGCGGTCGCCAGCACCAGGGCGCCGTTGACGGCGGTTCTGGACAGCGACCAGGGGCGGCGGCCGGGGGTGGACGTGGTGCCGGGCCGAGCGGTGACAGTGGTCATGCGGCGGCTCCCGGCTCGGTCTGCGGACGGGTGCGGCCCGCGCGGGTGCGGGTGGCCCGGGTGACGGCGAAGGAGAGCGCGG
The DNA here is from genome assembly GCF_040628575.1 of Streptomyces sp. NPDC006393. NCBI lineage: Bacteria > Bacillati > Actinomycetota > Actinomycetes > Kitasatosporales > Streptomycetaceae > Streptomyces > Streptomyces sp. NPDC006393. The sequence goes on along the minus strand of NZ_JBEXZD010000056.1, from coordinate 9,720 downwards.
CGGCGGCCAGCGCGAGCAGCACCGAGGAGGCGGCGGCCAGGCCGTAGTCGTGCCGCTCGAAGGCGGCGGTGTAGGCGTACATGTTGGGGGACCAGGTGGAGACGACGCTGGGGGTGGTGCCGTGCAGGATCATCGGCTCGGTGAACAGTTGCAGCGAGCCGATGACGGTGAACAGGCCGACGACGGTGAGCGAGGAGCGGATCAGCGGGACCTTGATGCTCAGCGCGGTGCGCAGCGGTCCGGCGCCGTCGACACGGGCGGCCTCCAGAACCTCGCGCGGGATGGCCTGCAACGCGGCGAAGAAGATCACCATGTTGTAGCCGGTCCACTCCCACACGGCCATGTTGACGACGGCCGGAAGCGGATGACCCAGCAGATCGACGCCGGCGCCGGCGGAGTTCAGGGCGCCGATCACCGGGCTGATGCCGGGGGTGTAGAGGTACACCCAGACCAGCGCGGCGATGGTGCCGGGCACCGCGTGCGGCAGGAACAGCGCCAGCTGGAAGAAGCGGCGGGCCCGGACGAGCGCCGAGTCCAGCAGCAGGGCCAGTACCAGCGCCAGGCACATCATCAGCGGGATGTACAGCAGGCAGTACTGGGCGAGGTTGCGGAAGCCGCCGCGGAACGCGCCGTCGCCCAGGGCCCGGCTGTAGTTGCCGAGTCCCGTGAAGACCGTCTCGCTGCCGCCGAAGCCGAGACCGGACCGGTGCTCGGCGAAGAGGCTGAGGTGGACGGCGTAGCCGATCGGCACGAGCGTGGCGGTGGTGAAGAGCACGAAGAACGGCGCGAGCAGCGCGGTGGGCGCCCCGTACCGCCGCCGTCGTCCGGCGGCGGTACGGGCGGAGGGCGCGGCCGAGACCGCGCGGGCGGCCCCGGGGGCGGTCGTCGGGACGGTCGGGGTCATCGCGCGGAGACCTTCAGACCGCGGTTCTTCAGCTCGGCGACGGTGTCCTTCTGCGCGCTCGCGAGCGCCTGGGCGATGGTGCCGGAGCCGGAGGAGAGCCGTCCGAAGGAGTCCTTCAGCGAGGTGTTGGTGACGCCCATGGCCGGACCCCAGGTCCACTTCTGCCCGATGGACTTGGCCGCGCTTCGGTAGACGCCGTACACGTCCTGACCGCCGTAGAAGCCGGCCTTGAACGCCTTCGCGGCGACCGGGACCAGATCGGGGTCGGCGGGGTAGGCGGAGGAGTCGCCGGAGGAGATCCGGGCCTCGATGCCCTGGGGCGTGGTGGTGGCCCAGGTGGCGAACTCGACCGCGGCCTTCGCCTTCTCGCTGTCCTTGGACACGGCGAAGGTGCTTCCGCCGAGCATGCCGCCGGCCGCGTCGCCGTTCCAGCTGGGCAGCGGGGCGACGGCCCACTTGCCCGCCTGGTCGGGGAGCGTGCCCTTCAGCACGCCGCCGCCCCAGGAGGCGCCCAGGTAACCGGCGGTCTGCCCCTTCTGCAGCGAGGCGGTCCACTGCTGGCTGAAGGACGGTTCGACCCGGACCAGGTCGTCGTCGATCATCTTCTGCCAGTAGCCGGCGACCTTGGCGGTCTCGGGCCCGTCCAGGCTCACCTGCCAGGAGTCGCCGGCGGTTGTGAACCACCGGGCGCCGGCCTGCCAGGCCATCGCCTCGAAGGTGGTCGGGTCGTCGGGGAAGAACGTGGCGATACGGGCGCCGGGCTCGGCCTCGCGCAGCTTCCCGGCCGCCGCGCGGAACTCGTCCCACGTCCTGGGCGGCGTCTTGATGCCGGCCTTGGCGAACAGGTCCTTGCGGTAGTAGAAGACCTGCGGGGCGGCGTCCAGGGGCAGCGCGTAGGTGGCGCCCCCGAGGGTGGTCAACTGGACCGCCTGCGGCAGGTACTTGGCCTTGAGGTCCGCGTCGACGTACTCGCCGATGTCCTTGACCGCGCCCTGGCTGACGAAGTCGGGCAGCTGCGGGTACTCGACGTTGAAGACGTCGGGGGCGTTGCCGGCCTTGACCGCGTTGGAGAGCTTGGCGTAGCCGCCGGCCGTGCCGGAGGGGATCTCCTCGTAGGTGACGTGGACGTCCTTGTGGGAGGCGTTGAAGGCGTCGACGACCTCCTTGGTGCCCTTGGCCCAGCCCCAGAAGGTGATGTCGACGGTCTTGCCCGCGCCGGCCGGGTCCTCGTCGTCGCCGCCGCAGGCGGTGAGGAGGGTGGCGGACAGGGCGGCGGCGGTGAGCGCGGCGGCGGCGCGGAGGGCTCTGCGACTGCGGGAGAGGGCAGCGGACATGGCTCGGCTCCTGAGGAACGGGACGGGTGGGGTTGCCCGGTGGGGAGTCTGTGGCGCCGGGGACCGGCCAGACTCCGGCGCCTTCGGGCCCGGCCATCCTGAGAGCACTTCAGATCGAAGTCAATACCTCTCGATCGATCGATCGCATCTGATCAAACTTCGAGTGTCCGGTTGAGTGTGATTTGCCGGGAGCTGGCGTTGGAATTGCTCGCCTTGTGCATCACGGAGAGGGATCATTCGATCGATCAACCCGCGCAGACGGATCGAATGATATGCTCACGGTGAGTGATGTCAGGTGAGAAAGGGGCCGCCATGTCGATCGCGGCTGACGAGCGCCGCACGCGGATCCTCGAGGTCGTGCGCAAGCTCGGCACGGTACGGGTGACGGATCTCGCGGCCCGTCTGGACCTCCCCGCGGTCACCGTGCGCCGGGATGTCGCGGCCCTCGCCGAGGCCGGCCTGGTGCGCCGCTCGCACGGTTCGGTCTCGGGGCCCGACGAACGCACCGGCGCGGCGGCCGACGCCCGCACCATGGGGCTGATCGTGCCCACGGTGAGCCACACCGTCAGCCAGTACTTCGACGAGGTGATCGCCGGTGCCCGTGCCGCGGCCTCCGACGCGGGCGCCCATCTGATGCTGGGCATCTCCTCCTACGACCCGGGGGCCGACCGGACACAGGCGGAACAGCTCCTGAAGTCGGGCGCCGAGGGCCTGATGCTCACCCCCAACTGGCTCGCCACGGCCGACCCGGAGGACCGGCTCTGGCTCAACGAACTGCCGGTGCCGACGGTGCTGGTGGAACGCCGGGCCGCCGCCGGCACACCCGCGGCCGAACTCGACTCGGTCAGTTCCGACCACCACCACGGCGTCCTGCTCGCCCTGCGCCACCTGGCCGCACTCGGTCACGACACCGTCGTCCTCGCCGCCCGCCGCGACACCTGGACGGCGTTGCAGGTGCGCGGCGGCTATGTCCAGGGCTGCGAGACCCTCGGTCTCAGGCCGCGGCCGGTGATCGACATAGACGATCCGGCCACGGCTCCGGAGTCGGTGACCCGGCAACTCGCCGAGGCCGTCGACCAGGGTGTGCGCGCGGCCCTCGTGCACAACGACCAGGACGCCATCCAGCTTCCGGCGCTGCTGCGCGCACGAGGCCTGTCCGTCCCCGAGGATCTGGCGCTCATCAGCTACGACGACGTGTTCGCGGCGCTCGGCGCCCCGCCGCTGACCGCGGTGGCCCCGCCCAAGCGGGCCGTCGGCGCCGCCGCCGTCGACCTGCTGCTGCGGCGGCTGCGGCACGGCCCGGCCCTGCCGGTCCACCGGCTCGAACTGCTCCCCGCACTCAAGGTGCGCGCCTCCTGCGGCGGTACACCGACCGCCTGACATCCGCCGCTCGCCGGGCGCGGGCCGGTCACGACCGCTTGCCGCTCGACGTGATGACGCGGGCTCCGGTCCCACCCGGTGCCGTAGGGCGCCGGCGATGACGAGTCGGGGTCGCGTCGCCACCGGACAGCCGGCGCCGGGCCTTCACCTGATGAGCCGGCGCAGACAGCGGACCGCGAGGGCGGCGGGGGAGTCCGGCCCCTCGGTCCCGCCCTCCGTGTCGGCCCAGGTCTCCAGGGCGATCCGGATCGCGTCGGTGGCCGCGGCCGCGGCGAGCCGTACCTCCAGCGGATCGGCGTGCGCGCCCGCGAGCCGGGCGATCACCGGGACGAGCCGTTCCTCGGATTCCTGGTTCACCCGGTACCAGACCGCGCGCAGCGCGGGATCGTCCGTCGCGGCCCGCAGCAGCCCGCGGGTGCGGAGCAGCGCCTGGGCGGCCTTCTCGTCCGGTGCGGACAGGGCCTGCTCGACGTTCACCCGGTACCAGACCGCGCGCAGCGCGGGATCGTCCGTCGCGGCCCGCAGCAGCCCGCGGGTGCGGAGCAGCGCCTGGGCGGCCTTCTCGTCCGGTGCGGACAGGGCCTGCTCGACCGCGGCCTCCAGCGCCCGGGGAAGCGGCGTCCCCGGCTCGGTGGCCTCCAGCAGCGCCCGCCAGCGGTCGGCGCCGGTCGCGAGCAGCGGGCTCACCGCGTCCTGTTTGGAGCGGAAGTACCGGTAGAAGGTCCGCAGCGCGACGCCCGCGTGCCGGGCGATCTCCTCGGCCGTCGTGCCGTCCGGACCACGCGTGGCGAACAGTTCGGCGGCCGCGTCCGCGATCTCGAGTTGCGTGGCGGCCTTGCGGCGCTCGGTCAGGGAAGGTGACGGCTTCGTGCTCACGGCAGAAGGGTACGGCTTCCGGTCGATGCATGGCATGCAGTGCCGCGGTGGCAAAACGTGCCACTCAGGCGTAACGTGAAGAGCGTATCGAGAACGTCGGCACGCCGGAGAGCCGCCGTCACAGGTGCCGCGCGACACCGCGCGGCCGGGTTGGAGCACACGCATGAACCGCTATGAAGGCCGTCGCGCCCTGATCACCGGAGGTGGCTCGGGCATCGGCCAGGCCACCGCGCTGCGCATCCTCGAGGAGGGCGGCACCGTCGTGGCCGCGGACATCAGCGAGGCAGGCCTGAAGGACACCGTGGAGAAGGCCGGAGCCGCCTCGGCCCGCCTCACCACGCTGGTCGTCGACATCGCCGAGGAGGCCTCCGTACGTGACGGGGTGGCCGCCGCGCTCGCCGCGCTCGGCGGTCTGGACGTACTGGTCAACGCGGCGGGGATCCTGCGCTCCTCGCACACCCACGAGACGAGCCTTCAGGCCTTCACCGGGGTCCTCCAGGTCAACCTGGTCGGCACCTTCCTCGTGATCCGCGAGTGCATTCCGGCGCTGCTGGAGGGCCGGGACGCCGCGGTCGTCAACTTCAGTTCGACCTCGGCGGTCTTCGCGCACCCCTACATGGCGGCGTACGCGGCGAGCAAGGGCGGCATCCAGGCCATGACGCACGCGCTGGCCGCCGAGTACGCCGCGCGGGGCATCCGCTTCACCGCCGTCCAGCCGGGGTCCATCTCGTCCGGCATGACCGACGGCAGCGGCGCCAGCAGGCAGAGCACGGGCCCGGGGCTGCCCGAGGACGCCGACATGAGCCTGTTCGCGAAGCTGTCGCCCGCGCTCGGGCAGGGGTTCGCCGGTCCGGAGACGGTGGCGTCCGTGGTGGCGATGCTCGGCTCCGAGGACGGCAGGTTCATCACCGGCACCGAGATCCGCATCGACGGCGGCACCCACTTCTGATCGACGGCCGCACCCCATTCCGACGGCGGCCGTCGGCATCGAGAAGGGCGAGGGCACGTACCCCGACACACCGGACAGCACTCCGCCCCGCCGATCGTCGATCGGCGGGGCGGAGTGTTCGGCGTCAGGGGCCGGGCGGTGTCAGCCGGCCGGCGAGGCGGGTCAGCCGGCCACCGCGACGGGCTGCTCGGCCTGCTGCGGCTGGGAGTAGACGCTCTCCAGGTCGTCGACCGCGGAGGCCGACGCGTGGTCGTACTTCGTGTGGTCGAGGATCTTCTCGCGGGCCGAGACGAGGACCGGGATGAGGGCCTGACCGGCCACGTTGGTGGCGGTGCGCATCATGTCCAGGATCGGGTCGATGGCGAGCAGCAGACCCACGCCCTCCATCGGCAGGCCGAGGGTGGACAGGGTGAGCGTCAGCATGACCGTCGCACCCGTCAGACCGGCGGTGGCCGCCGAGCCGATCACCGAGACGAAGGCGATGAGCACGTACTCCTTGATGCCCATGTGCACATCGAAGATCTGCGCCACGAAGATCGAGGAGATGGCCGGGTAGATGGCTGCGCAGCCGTCCATCTTGGTGGTCGCGCCGAAGGGCACCGCGAAGGAGGCGTAGTCCTTCGGGACGCCGAGCCGGATCGCCGACTGCTGGGTGACCGGCATGGTGCCGACCGAGGAGCGGGAGACGAACGCGAGCTGGATGGCGGGCCAGGCGCCCTTGAAGAACTGCAGCGGGTTCAGCTTGCCGACGGTCGCCAGCAGCAGCGGGTAGACGCCGAAGAGGACCAGGGCGCAGCCGACGTAGATGTCGACGGTGAAGGTCGCGTAGTCGCCGAGCAGGTTCCAGCCGTACTCGACGATGGCGCGGCCGATGAGGCCCGCGGAGCCGATCGGGGCGAGCAGGATCACCCACCACAGGGCCTTCTGGAGCAGCTCCAGGACGGACTCGGAGAGGGTGAGGATCGGCTGGGCCTTCGGGCCGATCTTGAGGATCGCGATACCGGCGACGACCGCCATGAAGACGATCTGCAGGACGTTGAGCTCCGTGAACGGCGTGACGACATCGGTCGGGATGATGCCGGTCAGGAAGTCCAGCCAGCTGCCGGCGTGGTCCGGCTTGGCGCCGTCGGCCGGGGTGAGGTCGGAGCCGGAGCCCGGGTTGGAGATCAGGCCGATGGCGAGGCCGATGACGACCGCGATCAGCGAAGTGATCATGAACCAGAGCAGGGTGCGGCCGGCCAGGCGGGCCGCGTTGTTGACCTTCCGCAGGTTGGTGATGGACACCATGATCGCGAAGAAGACCAGCGGGGCCACGGCCAGCTTCAGCAGCTGCACGAAGATGCCGCCCACCTTGTCGAGGGTGGTGGCGAGCCAGGACACGTCGTAGGTCCGGGCCACGAAGCCGAGGACCAGGCCGATGGCGAGGCCCAGCAGGACCTGGGCCCAGAACGGGACGGGTATGCGGAAGCCGGACTTCTCGGGCTTCGGATCGCCGGTATTGGCGGACACGGACACACTCCAGTAGGGACGCGCGGGAAAGGGATGAGCGGGACGTACGGGAGCGGCGGCCGTAGGACGTGTCAACGGCGCCGCTGCATCGAGGAGATCGCGATCAGGCGCGACAGGCCGCGGACATGCAGCGGCAGAGATCGACATGCAGGCGCGCCACGAGCGTCACGCTCATGGCGGCGCGGCTGACGCCGCGAGGGGCGTCGGCGCGGTGCGCGGCTGCTGTCTTCATGGCCCAAAGGTTAACACTTGTACTTTGAGAACATCAAAGCCGGTCTTTGACAGAGGATCGAGCGCCCCGGCAGGGGTGCGGCGCGCTGGCCCGCCGCGATTTCTCTGACTAGAGTCAGAGAATGCACTCGGCACAGATTGACCAGGTGCGGCGGTTCAACCGCACCGTCACCCAGCGAGTGGGTGTGCTCCACGACCACTACCTGGGCAGCGACCGGCCGATCGGCGAGGCCCGGCTGCTCTGGGAGATCGGCGCACAGGGCGAGGACGTACGGCGGCTGCGCGAGCGCCTCGGACTCGACTCCGGGTACGTCAGCCGGCTCCTGCGCTCCCTGGAGGCCGACGGTCTGGTGACCGTCGAACCGCATCCCCGGGACAGACGCGTGCGCACCGTCCGGCTCACCGACGCGGGCCGCGCCGAGCGGGCCGCGCTCGACGCCCGCAGCGACGAGCTGGCCGGCTCCCTGCTCGAACCGCTCAACGAGGCCCAGCGCGCCCGGCTGGTCGCCGCCATGGCCGAGGTCGACCGGCTGCTGACCGCCGGGACCGTGACCCTGGAGACCGTCGACCCGGGGCACCCCGACGCCCTGTACTGCCTGCGGTCCTACTTCACAGAGTTGCAGGGGCGCTTCGAGACCGGCTTCGACCCCGAGCGGAGCCTGCTGCCCGACGCCGGTGAACTCACCCCGCCGCGCGGCGAGTTCCTGGTCGCCCGGCTGCACGGCGAACCCGTCGGCTGCGCGGGCCTGAAACTGCCGCCCGGCGCCCCGGCCGAGATCAAACGCATGTGGGTGGCGCCCCGCGCCCGCAGGCTCGGCCTCGGCCGCCGCTTCCTCACCGAACTGGAGGCGCGGGCCGCCCGGCACGGCCGCACTCTGCTGCGCCTGGACACCAACAAGGCCCTGACCGCGGCGATCGGGCTGTACCACTCCTGCGGTTTCCGGGAGGTCCCCGCCTTCAACGACGAGCCGTACGCCCACCACTGGTTCGAGAAGCGCATCACCGCACCGCCGGCGGCACCACAGGATTGAGCGGCCTTGTCACGCCCGGGCCGCGCAGGCCCGGATGTCGTCCCGGGTGTGCTCCATCAGCTCGGCCAGATCACCGACCTTCGGGTCGAGCCGTTCCGCGCGCGGGGCGATGTCGTGGACCCAGCCGGCGGTGGACAGCGCGAGCTCGACGGCCTTCTTCTCCAGACCGTCGCCCAGCAGCTCCTCGATCTTGAAGGAGAGGCCCGCCAGCGTCTCGTCATCGGTCTCGGGCACCAGGTACTCCTCGAGACCGGCCGGATACGGTGTCTCCTGCCTCGACTCGCGCAGGGCGGTGACCACCGCGGACTCCTCGCTGTACTGATCGAGGAGTCCCATGAGGACGTACAGCCGTGCCACCAGCCGTGGCAGGCCCGGATGCCGGTCCAGCCAGGTCATGAGATCGCGCTGACCGCCGAGGTGGTCGATGACCTGTGTCATCTCCTCGGTGAGGGTGGTGGGCAGAACCCAGTGGAACGGCAGCAGGCGCGCCACCTGGTCGGCGAGCTCCGCCTCGCCCCGCGGGTCCAGTGTCCCGGCGACGAAGCCACTGACCAGCTCGTGATCCAAGCTGAAACCGGTCGGCTTCGACCGGTCACGTGAGGTGCCCGAGGCGTCGTGACGCAGACGCAGGAGCTCGTCGACGATCTTGCTCAGCGATGTGTCGTGCACGGATCCTCCCGGGGGCTGCCTCACCACTGTGCCGTCCGTCGCAGGCCCGGCGCGCGCTGGTTGGTCCGGTCGAGTCACCCCCTATGCACGGTTTGCGGGGCGGAACGCGGCGCGTTTGAGTGAGTAGGGGTCCCCTCCATCGGTGAGGAGTGCGTCATGTCGATGTCGTTCGGTTCTGCCTTCGGTTCGTCGGATCCGTTCGGTGAGCTGTTGAACCGGTTCTTCGGAATGTCGCCCGCGACGTCGCCTCCGGCGGTGCAGCGGGTGCCGATCGGGCGGCTGCTGAGCGAGCCGTCGCAGGAGCTGCTCAATCTTGCGGCACGGCGGGCGCTGGAGGACGGGACCCCGGACCTCGACACGGATCACTTGTTGTGGGCCGCGACGCAAGTGGAGCCGTCGCGTGGCCTGTTGGCGCAGGCGGGGGTGGACGTGGAGGAGCTCGCCGCACAGATCGCCAAGGTGCTGCCGCGGGAGTCGGCGGAGGTGTCGGCGCAGCCGGGGCTGACACCGGCGGCCAAGCGGACGCTGGCCGCCGCCTATGGGCTGTCGCAGGCCGCGGGCGCCTCCTACATCGGGCCCGAACACATTCTGGGTGCGCTGCTGGAGGGGGAGGGCACGGGTGCCGCCCGGCTGTTGCAGGCGGCGGGGCTGGATGTGTCGCGGCTGCGGGGCCTGGCCGAGAGGCCGGCGCGACCGGCCCGTGGGGAGGGTGCCGCTGCGGGTCAGGACGGTGGGACGCCATCGTCGTTGGAGGAGTACGGGCGGGATCTGACGGAGGAGGCGAAGGCGGGCAGGCTGGATCCGGTGGTGGGGCGTGCGGAGGAGATCGAGCAGACG
>NZ_JBEXZD010000055.1:0-49991 GCF_040628575.1 Streptomyces sp. NPDC006393 | reverse complement strand
CTACGGGCTTATTCGGCGCCGAGACCGGCGTCGCTGACGGTGGGCTCGCCCTCGGCCCGAAGGACCTTGTTCAGGAGGGTGAGGTCGTAGATGCCCTTCAGGTCGGGCTTCTCCAGCAGGCCGGCGTTGACGGCGTGCTCCGCCTCGGTGTCGAGGGTGGAGGCCAGCGGGTCGTCGAGGAAGGTGATGGACTTCCACGCCGGGTCGATGACGTCGGCGGGCAGCGCCTTGCCGGACAGCTTCTCCAGCGCCTTGTTGGCGGAGGCCTTCGCCTTCTCCGGGTTGGCGTTGATCCACTGATTGGTCTTCAGCGACCCGCGCAGCACGGCCTCGACGACGTCGGGGTGCGCCTTGAGGAACTTCTGCGACACGATGATGTTCGTGATCACGAACTTCTTGCCGGGCCACAGCGACGACTCGTCCAGCAGCACCTTGGCGCCCTCGGCGACCAGCTTGGACGCGGTCGGCTCCGGCACCCAGGCGCCGTCGATGGAGCCGGACCTGTAGGCGTCCGGAGTGACCTTGTTGTCGGTGCGGACGACGGAGACGTCGCCCTTGCCGCTCTGCGGGTCGACCTTCCAGCCCTGGTCGGCGGCCCAGTTGAGGAAGGCCACATCCTGCGTGTTGCCGAGCTGCGGGGTGGCGATCTTCTTGCCCTTGACGTCCTTCAGGGACTTGATCTTCTTCGGGTTCACGACGAGCTTGACGCCGCCGGAGGCCGAACCGCCGATGATCCGCAGGTTCTTGCCGTCCGCCTTGGTGTAGCCGTTGATCGCCGGGGACGGGCCGATCCAGCCGATGTCGATGGACCCGGCGTTCAGGGCCTCGATCTCGGAGGGGCCGGCGTTGAAGGTCAGGGGTTTGATCGTGGTGCCGCCGAGTTCCTTCTGGAACAGGCCCTCCTGCACGCCCACCAGAGCGGTGGCGTGGGTGAGGTTGGGGAAGTAGCCGATCTTCACTTCGTCGGCGGAGAGCTTCTCGGCGCCCGCCGCGGCCGCGGGCTGTCCGCTGTCGTCCGTGGAGTCGGATCCGTATCCGCATGCGGTGAGCAGGAGGGGGAGCGCCGCTGCGACGGCGAGGGTGCGCAGGGCGGTGAGCGGTCTTGCGGCAGACACGGAGGTGTCCTCTCTGGGGATGGACGATCAGGGAGGTACGCGACGGCGCGGTGCTGGGGGAACCCCATGATTCCCTAGTTTTCCTACCTGGCTGATAGGGATCGTGGCAGAAGGTGGCGCCCGGCCCAAGAGGATGTTCATATGATGGACGTGAGCATCTCGGTTCTCGAGATGGCGTGTACCGCGGGTGGCGCCACGAGCCCGTGTGACGGTTGGGCCTCTTGTCGTGCCGGGGCCGGAAAAAACGCTTGGACTGGGCACCCGCCGTCGCGGGACACTCCCTTCCCGGCCTGCCCGTACGCGCTCGGTGGCAGGGCCGGGGACCGCGGGGGCGGCTTCGGCCGTCGTACGAGACCACGGGATGGGGGGACCGTGTCGTCCGACTCACGAGAGGCATCGCCCCGCAGGGGCGCGGTGCTGCTCGCACTTCGCTGCTACGGACGGGAGTTGGCCCGGCTCCGGCGGCTGACGGTGCCCGCGATGCTGCTTCCGGCGGTGGGCAACATCGGCCTCAACTACATCGCGCCGCTGGTCGTGGCGAAGCTCGTCGCGCGCATCGCCGGAGACGGCCGGGTGACTCTCGGCACGACGCTGCCGTACGTCCTCGGGTTCGCCGGCGTCATGCTGGGCGCCGAGGCGCTGTGGCGCGTCGGCCTGCACTTCCTGAATCGCCTCGACGCCCTCGGCATCGAGCAGCTGTACGTGTTCGGCATGGACGAGCTGTTCGCCAAGGACGCCGCGTTCTTCCACGACAACTTCGCCGGGTCGCTCACCAAGCGGGTACTGAGCTTCGCTTCCCGGTTCGAGGAGTTCGTGGACACGCTGACCTTCCAGGTCGTGGGCAGCCTGGTGCCGCTCGTGTTCGGGTCGGTGGTGCTGTGGCGCTACCAGCCGCTGCTGGTCGTGGGGCTGCTGGTGATGATCGCGGCGACGGCGCTGTGCGTGGCGCCCCTCGTCCGCCGCCGTCAGAAGCTCGTCGACCAGCGCGAGGAGGCGATCGCGCGGGTCTCGGGCCATGTCGCAGACAGCCTGATGAACATGGAGACGGTACGGGCGTTCGCCGCGGAGGAGCGCGAGGCCGCCGAACACCGGGCCCGGGTCGCGGAGTCGCGGCGGCTGTCGCTGCGCTCCTGGGACTACGGCAACCTGCGCATCGACTCGCTGGTGGCGCCGATGTCCGTGCTGACCAACGCGCTGGGCCTGCTCCTCGCGGTGGCGTTCGGCGGGGGCGGGCACAGTGTGGAGGCGGTCGTCGTCGCCTTCACGTACTACACCAACGCCACGCGGATCATGTTCGAGTTCAACCAGATCTACCGCCGGCTGGAAAGCTCGATGACGGAGGCCGCGCAGTTCACCGAGCTGCTGCTGGTGCCGCCGACCGTGCTGGACCCGGAGTCGCCGCAGCCGCTGCTCCCGGTGGCCGCCGACGTGCGCTTCGAAAAGGTGACCTTCGCTCACGGGAGCGCCGCCGAGCCGCTCTTCGAGGGGCTGGACCTGACCGTGCCCAGCGGGGCGAAGGTCGGACTCGTCGGCCGGTCCGGCGGCGGCAAGACCACGCTCACCCGGCTGCTGCTGCGGATGACGGACATCCACTCGGGCCGGATCCTGATCGGCGGTCAGGACATCAGCCGGCTGCGCCAGGCCGATCTGCGCGGCCTGATCGCCTATGTGCCGCAGGACCCGGCGATGTTCCACCGCACGCTGCGCGACAACATCGCGTTCGCCCGGCCGGAGGCCACCGACGCCGAGATCCGCCGCGCGGCCGAGGCGGCCCACGTCACGGAGTTCGCCGACGCGCTGCCGGACGGCTTCGCCACCATGGTGGGCGAGCGCGGGGTGAAGCTGTCCGGCGGGCAGCGCCAGCGGGTCGCCCTGGCCCGGGCGATCCTGCGCGACGCTCCGATCCTGCTGCTCGACGAGGCCACCAGCGCGCTGGACTCCGAGAGCGAGATCCTCGTCCAGGAGGCGCTGTGGCGGCTGATGGAGGGGCGTACGGCGCTCGTGGTGGCGCACCGGCTGAGCACGGTCGCGGGCATGGACCGGCTCGTCGTCCTCGACCGCGGCGAGATCGTCGAACAGGGCACGCACCAGGAGCTGCTCGCCTCGGGCGGCGCCTACGCCAAGCTGTGGCACCACCAGTCGGGCGGCTTCCTCGACTCCTCGGCCGCCTGAGCCGTACGCCTTCCCCGGGGCCGTCAGGCCGCGCCGAACGCCGAGAACGCCCATCCCGTGGCCTGGTGCGTCGCATCGCCCGGCAGCGCGGCCCGCGCGTCGCGCAGGGCCTCGGCCAGGGACAGGCCGGCGCCCAGCCCCTTGTGCAGGGCGAGCATCAACGGCACCACCGCCTCGTCGTTGACGGGCGCGCTGCACGCCACCACTCCGGCCGTGCCGAGCGGCAGCAGCGCGGTGACGAGACCGAGGAGCTCGTCGGCGCCGACGGAGGCGAACCGGGCGGTGTCGCAGCAGGACAGGATGATCCGGTACGGGCTGCGGTCCAGACGCTCGAAGTCGTGCACGATCAGCGGGCCGTCGGCCATCGTCAGCGACGAGAACAGCGGGCTGTCGGCGCGGAAGGTGCCGTGCGCGGCGATGTGCGCGAGCGCGGCCCCGTCCAGCTCCCGCAGCACCCGCGACACATGGGCGTCGTCGCCCCCCAGCACGGTCGGCGACCCGTAGCGGCCCGCCAGTTCGGGCACCTCCGCGCCGCCGGTCGCCAGACCGGGGCCGCGCACCAGCACCTGCCGGGAGTCGGGCGGCGGCTGCGTCTCGCGGGCGCGCAGCCAGCTGCTCGCCGACGGCGACACGCTCAGCACCCGCTCCCGCAGCGCCGGCAGCAGCGCCCACGGCACCCGGTGCAGCGAGCCCGGCGGCACCACCACGACGGCTCCCGTGCCCAGGTGCCGGGCGGCCGGACCGAGCAGCAGCTCCTGAAGGCGCCGCCCGGCCGCCTCCACCAGCGGCAGCCGGGCCGCCGCCCCCGGATGGGCCAGCCGCCGCAGCCCCGCCTGCACATGCTCCGCCTCGACCACCGCCTCTGCGAGCCGACCGGCCTCGAAGCGCCGTACCCGCCCCTGTCCGCACAGCAGCACATGCACCCGGCCGTCCAGCACGGCCAGTTCGACCAGCCGCGCGTCCCCGAGCCGTGCCAGGAGCCGGCCCGGCTCGAACCGGTCGCCGCCACCCGGTGCCGCGCCGCGCAGATGGAGGGTGCGGGAGCGGATCTCCCGTTCCAGGCGCCGCTGTTCCCGCTCCAGCGCCGGAACCGGATGGCCGTCCTGGCGGGCCTCCTGCGCCCGGGCGGCGATCTCCCGGAACGCGGTCAGGCCGCTGAGCAGCGCCGGATCGGCGGGCGGCCGGGTCGGCGGCGCGGACAGCACCGTGGCCCGCCAGCGCTCGCTCCACACCAGCAGCCGCCTGGGCTCACCCGTAGCGAGGGCCGACTCCTGGGCCAGCGCGGCCAGTTCACCGCCCTGCGCGGTGGCCCGCGCCCGCAACTCGGACGCACCGAGCGTCATCCGGTGGTCGTCCAGCACGTCCAGGCCGCGCCGGCAGGCCTCCAGCACACCCCGGCCCGAGCCGGCCGCCCGCGCCCGCAGCGCCTGCGCGGCCCAACCCGTCATCCGCGCCAGCGGCGGCCCGCCGTGCCGGCTGCGCGCGGCGGCGGCCAGATGGTGCTCCGCTTCGGCGGGCCGGCCCAGGGCCAGCGCGATCCGGCCCGCCAGCAACGACGCCTCCGGCGCGGCCGGGGAGCCGAAGGCGGCCAGCCGCTCGGCCACCGCCGCGGCGTCCGCGACCAGCCGGCCGGAGCGGCGCCCGACGGCCACCCGCGCCTCGATCAGCACCAGCCGGGCATGCGTCTCCCACCAGGCGCGCCGCTGACCGGCGAACAGCCGCACGGCCTTCGTCGCCCGCGCGATCGCCGTGCGCGGATCGTCCGCCAGCCGCGCCGCGCGCGCCGCCGCCAGCAGCAGCTCGGCCTTGCGGGTCGACTGGCCGCCCAGCCGGTCGAGTTCGGCGATCGCCGTGTCCGCCTCGGCCAGCGCCTCCGGCGCCAGCCCCGCCGCCATCAGCACCTCGCAGCGCCGGATGTTCAGCATGAAGGTGGGCGTGCCGAGCTTGGCGTAGCGCTCCTCCGCCTCGTCCAGCAGCCGCAGCGCCGCCGGGATGTCGCCCCGCCGGAACGCCGCGAGGCCCCGGCTCTCCACGGCGTCGGCCTTGTCGTGCTCCTGGCCGGTGGTGTCCCACAGCGCCTCCGCCGCCGTGAAGTCGGCGTCCGCCCGCTCCACCGCGCCCAGCGCCAGATGCACGGTGGCCCGCAGCGTGAGCGCCCGCGCCGTCCAGATCACGTCGTCGGCCTGCCGCAGCACGGGAACGGCCCGGCGCACGTCCTCCAGCGCCTGACGGTGCCGGCCCAGCACCCACCACACGTACGCCCGCCGGTACAGCACCCGTGCCCGGGTGTGCCCCGTCCCGCGCGCCACACCCTCCTCGAACGCCGCGAGCCCGTCCCGGGTGCGGCCCGCGTGCACCAGCGCGACCCCGAGCGTGGCCAGCACGTCGGCCTCCCGCTCGGCCGAGCCCGCCCGCGCCGCCAGGTCCCGGGCGCGCCGCAGATGCCGCAGGGCCGGGCGCATGTCGCCGAAGTCCCGCTGCCAGATACCGATCACCTGGTGCGCCACCGAGGCGTGCAGCGGCGACGGGCCGGAGTCCAGCAGCGCCCGCGCCCGCGCCAGCGCCTCGGCCGGGTCGGCGAACACCATCGGCAGCAGTTCCGGCACCGACTCGCTTCCCGCTGTCACCCACCGGATGGTAGTGGCACCCAAGTGACGCCGGAACCGCGTCCCCGGTGTTCGCGGAACCGCCTGCCCGGTGTTCGACGCTGTATCAATCGAGGGTCCGGAGGCTCTGACTGACGACCATCGTCCCAAGGGGAGGACACCCACGCCATGGCACCACAGCGATTCCACGAGCAGTTCGACCAGATCCAGCGCTCGATGCCCGACGTCCCCCTGGCGATGGGCCCGGACGACTCGGCCGAGTTCCTCTACGAGAAGGGGGTCGTCCTCGCCCGCGACGGCGAGGAGGCCCGGCTGGTCGAGGACACCGTCCGCACGCACTTCACCGCGGCGCCCGGCCTCAGCGCCGACCAGGTGCGCCGGGCGAGCCCCGAGACCAACCGCACGGGCGTCACCCGGATCCAGGTCGGCGACCCCTCGGCCGGCGACCCCGGCGGCGACGTCGCCGTCGCGCACGCCCTGCGCGCGCTGCGCGAACCCGAGGGCCGGACCGGCCGCCGCCTGGTCAGCCGCAACCACGTGGTGTCCATCGCGGTCAACGCCTGCCCGGGCGACGAGCCCGTGCCCGCCCCGTTCGGCCAGGGCACCAACCCCCAGCCCGCCGAGGGCGCCCACGACCCGGACACCGCCGTCGGCGTCCTGGTCATCGACACCGGCCTCACCCACGACTACCGGGCGGACCCGCTGCTCGCCCACGTCACGGGCGACGGCCAGGTCCGGGAGACGGACGGCGACGGAGTCCTCCAGCAGTACGTCGGCCATGGCACGTTCATCGCCGGACTGGTCGCGGCCGTCGCGCCCAACACCGACATCACCGTCCGCAACACCCTCAACGACGCCGGCGCCATCCTGGAGTCCGACTTCGGGCACAAGCTGTTCGAGGCGGTGGACCAGCACGGCTGGCCGGACATCATCAGCCTCTCCGCCGGCAGCTCCAACGGACGCGTCGACGGCCTGCTCGGCGTCGACGCCTTCATGCGGGAACTGCGCGCCCGCGGCACCCTGCTCGTCGCCGCCGCCGGCAACAACTCCAGCGCCACCCCGTTCTGGCCCGCCGCCTACGCCGGCCTGTCCGACGACTGGGCCGACTGCGTCCTGTCCGTCGGCGCCCTGCGCGGCGACGGAGAGTTCGGCGCCTGCTTCAGCAACCACGGCGCCTGGGTGCGGGCGTACGCCCCCGGCGAGCGGCTCACCAGCGCGCTCACCGGCTTCGCGACCCCCGTGCCGTACGTCTACCAGCACTCCACGTACGACGCCTGCCGGTTCGGCTTCCAGTACGCCTGCACCTGCCAGTACCCGCGCCACACCGGCCTGCTGAGCGAGACGCGGGAGGGCACCGGGGGCAAGGCGGACCAGGTGATGTTCGAGGGGTACGCGCACTGGAGCGGCACCTCCTTCGCCACGCCGGTGGCCGCGGGCCTGGTCGCCGCCCACATGAGCGCGCACAAGGAGCGCGACCCGCGCGCCGCCTGCCGGCAGCTGCTGTCCGCCAACACCGAGTACGCGGAAGTGCGCGGGGCGCACGTCCCCGCGCTGCGCCCGCCCACCTGGCGCCCGGTGCCCGTCCGGCCCGCTCTGCCGGCATGAGTACCGGAACCCTCCCCTCCACGGCGTACGATGACATGCCGTACACGAGGGGTGAGTCGGTGGATCGTGCAGATGTCGGCGCGCTCGTCCAGTCCGCCGTCGACGGGGACGCGTCGGCCTGGAAGGCGCTGGTGGAGGGGCTCAGCCCACTGGTGTGGTCGGTGGTGCGCGCGCACCGGCTCTCCGACGCCGACGGGCACGAGGTGTACCAGACCGTCTGGTTCCGCTTCGCCCAGCACCTGGGGCGGATCAGGGAACCGGACAAGGCGGGCTCCTGGCTGGCGAGCACCGCGCGCCACGAGTGCCTGAAGACGCTGCGGAGCCTGAGCCGCCTGACGGTGACCGACGATCCGCAGCTGCTGGACCGGGTCAGCGAGGACGGCTCGCCGGAGCAGTCGCTGCTCGACTCCGAGGAGGCCGCCGCGCAGAGCGAGCGGATCCGCCGGCTGTGGCAGGAGTTCGAGCGGCTCGGCGACCGCTGCCGCCAGTTGCTGCGGGTGCTGATGGCCTCCCCGCCGCCCAGCTACCAGGAGGTGTCCGCCTCACTGGGCGTCGCCGTGGGCAGCATCGGACCACTGCGCCAGCGCTGTCTGCGGCGCCTGCGCGCACGACTCGACGCACGGGGGACCTCGTGAACGACGACGACCACACCTTCATGAGGGACCGCGGCGACGGCGCCGGCGGGTTCGAGGAGGCGGTGCTGGAGGAGGAGCTGCGGCAGGCCGCCGCCGTCCTGGACCCGGTGCCGGAGGCCTTGCGCCAACTGGCCGTCGACGCCTACGCGCTGCACGACCTGGACGCCCGCATCGCCGAGCTGACCTTCGACTCGCTGCTCCACGCGCTGCCGGTCAGGGGCGCCACGGACGTGCCGCGGATGCTGACCTTCCAGGCCGGGGAGCTGACCGTGGACGTGGAGGTCTCCGGGGACGGCCTGATGGGACAGGTGATGCCGCCGCAGCCCGCCCGGATCGAGGTACTGAGCGGCCCCGGGGCGGGAGCCCGGCTCACGGCCGACGACCTGGGCCGCTTCACCGCCGACGCCCCGCCCACCGGCCCGTTCGCGCTGCGGCTGCGCACGGGCGGGCACGTGGTGGTCACGGAGTGGCTGCGAGCGTGACCACCCGCGCCCCTGGGGACCTCACCAGGTGACCGGCAGGGTCTGCGGACCGCGGATCATCGTCCGGCGGCGCCAGGCGACCTGGCCCGGCGGAACCGCGAGCCGCAGACCCGGCAGCCGGTCCAGCAGCGTG
This sequence comes from Streptomyces sp. NPDC006393, assembly GCF_040628575.1. NCBI lineage: Bacteria > Bacillati > Actinomycetota > Actinomycetes > Kitasatosporales > Streptomycetaceae > Streptomyces > Streptomyces sp. NPDC006393. The sequence goes on along the minus strand of NZ_JBEXZD010000055.1, from coordinate 41,243 downwards.
TCCACCAGCAGCTCGGTCTGGAGCCGGGCGAGGACCGCGCCCGTGCAGTAGTGCGGTCCGTTGCCGAACGCCAGATGGGGGTTGGGGTCGCGGTCGGGGTCGATCACGTCCGGGTCCGGGAAGACGTCCGGGTCCCGGTTGGCGGCCAGGTAGGAGACGTAGACGGGCTCGCCGGCGGCGATGCGCACCCCGTGGACGTCGACGTCCTCCAGCGCGATGCGGGCCAGGCCCACGCTGCTGCGGTGCGGGATGTAGCGCAGCAGCTCGTCCAGGACCGGGCCGCGCGCCCCGGGCCGCTGCCGCATCCGCGCCATCAGCTCCGGCCGGGTCAGCATCAGGTACAGCATCTGGCCGCAGTTGTGGGTGACGGCCTCCCCGCCGATCTGAAGCGGCCCGGCCAGGCCCACCGCCTCCTCCTCGGAGATCTCGCCCCGGCCGACCGCCGCACCGAGCAGCGACAGCACGTCCTGGGCGGTGCTGTCCCGGCGCGCGCGGATCGTGGCGGCGATCCACCCGTACATGCCCTCCTTGGCCCGGTCGGCGGCCTCGGCGCCGCCGGACGTGGAGATGATCTGCCGGGTCCAGGTGTGCACCCGCTCCCGCTCGGCGACCGGCACCCCCATCACCTCGGCGACCACCGCGATCGGGAACGGCTCCAGCACCCGCTCGACCAGGTCCGCCGGCGGCCCGTCCCGCAGCATCGCGTCCACCAGCTCGTCCAGCAGCTGCTGCGCCCGGGGCCGCAGCCGCTTCATCGCGCCGACCGTGAAGGCCCCGGCCACCGGCTTGCGCAGCCGGTTGTGGTCGGGCTGGTCGGCCCAGGCCAGCGAGCCGGGGCGCGGCTTGAAGTGCGGGGCCAGCCGGGTGACCTGGCGCCGGGTGACCTCCGTGCGGCTGAACCGCGGATCGTTCGTGACCAGCCTGACGTCGTCGTAGCGGGTGGCCAGCCACGCCCAGCCCTCGCCGTGGGGCAGCCGGACACGGGTGACCGGGCCCTCGCGCATCAGCTCGGCGAGCACGGGATCGAACTGTGTGCCCTCCAGGTCGAGCGCGGGCCACTCCCGTACCGGAGGAGGCGCCGGCCGCTCGGCGGGGGGCGGAGCCGGCCGCTCCACGGGCGACGGCGTCACCCCCGACGGCGAGGACGGCGTCAGCCCGGCGGGCGGGGGCGTGGTGATCTCCTGCGTCATACGTCAACCCTCGCCGCGCCCCGGGCGGTTGTCGCGCCGGAGTGCTCCAGCCGGAGGTCGGGCCGGAGGTCAGCCGTCCACGCCGTCGACGAGGGCGGCCAGTGCCTCGGCGAGGCGGCCGAGACCGGGGCCGGCGGGGCCGCCCGGCTCGGTCATGTACGTGTCCCGGCGGATCTCGACCATCAGGGCACCGACCCGTGCGTCACGGCCGTAGAACTCGAGCGGCACGTAGGTGCCGGCGAACGGGCTGTTCAGGCCCGTCTCACCGAGGTCCCCGAAGACCTCGCGGGCCCGTTTGACCAGCTCCGCGGGCGTGTGGAAGGCGTCGGTGCCCAGGCACACCGGCGGCCGGGGGCCCTCGCCGTGCAGCTCGTAGGGCAGCGCGGTGGCCGGGTAGGAGTGGATGTCGACGATCAGGGCCCGGCCGGTGGCCGCGAGCCGGTCGGCGACGGCCTCGCTCATGGCCCGGGCGTAGGGGCGGAACCAGCGGGCGAGCAGCGGCTCCGGGTCGGTGTCCGCGGGCCGCAGCACCTCGCGGTGCGTGGTGTGCGTGTACACCGCGCCCATGCCGACCGCCGTCATCTCCTCCCGCTCGTCCGGGAACCTCTCCGGGTCGACGACCAGCCGGGAGAGCCGGTTGACGAACCGCCAGGGCGTGAGGCCGGCCAGCCGGGCCGCCTCTTCGGCGATCTCGGCGGTGTGCGCGTCGGTGATGTGGTCCAGCTCCCGCGCGAGCGCGAGGTCGTCGAGGACGATGCCGTCGCGCACCTCGCCCGGTATCTCCCGCGCGGAGTGCGGCACATGCAGGATCACGGGCGATCCGGCGGCGCCGGGCAGCAGCGCGAAGGCGGGCTCGGCGGGGGTCATACGGCGGCTCCAGGGACGTTGTCGGTGGCACGGTGCATGATCAAGGTGCCACATCGGACCGACATCGAAAGGGCCGGGGATCTCCATGAGGCTGGACAACGCGCGGGCCGCCGGGCACCCGTTTCTACGGGAGCTGTACCAGGACGGCTACTACCCCGACCAGGTGGTCGACCGGGGCAGGGACATCCTGCTGCGGCTGTGCGCCCGGATCGAGGCCGAGCGGCCGGCGGACCTGCCCGCGCTGTACGCCCTGACCCACGCGGCGACCGAGGAGTTCAACGACCTCGAAGCCGCCTTCGAGGAGGCCGGCAGCGAGATCGAGACCGTGGCCCGCGAGGCGATGGCCGAGGACTTCGCCTTCGTGGCCGGGGCCTACGGCTTTCCCGACGCGGACGTGGAGGAACTGATCGCGCCCCGGGAGTGGTGAACGACGGGGAACGGCTCCGCCCCGGCCGGGCGGTGCGCGGCCGGGGCGGAGTCATGGGCGCCCGCGGGACTCGGCGGACCCGTGGGACTCAGTGGTCCTGTGGGCGCCGGTGGTCCCGAGGGGACCGAGGCGTCAGCTCAGGGACGCCAGGGCCTCGTTCCAGGTGGCCGACGGGCGCATGACGGCGGCGGCCTTGGCCGGGTCGGGCTGGTAGTAGCCGCCGATGTCGGCCGGCTTGCCCTGGACGGCGATCAGCTCCTCGACGATCTTCTGCTCGTTGGCGGCGAGCGTCTCGGCGAGCGGGGCGAAGGCCTTGGCCAGGTCGGCGTCCTCGGTCTGCCGGGCCAGCTCCTGCGCCCAGTACAGGGACAGGTAGAAGTGGCTGCCGCGGTTGTCGATGCCGCCGACGCGACGGGTCGGGGACTTGTCCTCGTTGAGGAAGGTCGCCGTGGCACGGTCGAGGGCGTCGGCGAGCACCTTGGCGCGGCCGTTGCCCGTGGCCTCGGCGTACTGCTCCAGCGACGGCACCAGGGCGAAGAACTCGCCGAGGGAGTCCCAGCGCAGGTAGTTCTCCTTGACCAGCTGCTGGACGTGCTTCGGCGCGGAGCCGCCGGCGCCCGTCTCGAACAGGCCGCCGCCCGCCATCAGCGGGACGACCGACAGCATCTTGGCGCTGGTGCCCAGCTCCAGGATCGGGAACAGGTCGGTCAGGTAGTCGCGCAGCACGTTGCCGGTGACCGAGATGGTGTTCTCGCCGCGGCGGATGCGCTCCACGGACAGCTTGGTCGCCTCGACGGGCGACAGGATCTGGATGTCCAGGCCCTCGGTGTCGTGCTCCGGCAGGTACTCCTTGACCTTGGCGATCAGGTTGGCGTCGTGGGCGCGGGTCTCGTCCAGCCAGAAGACGGCCGGGTCGCCGGTGGCGCGGGCGCGGGTGACGGCCAGCTTCACCCAGTCCTTGATCGGGGCGTCCTTGGTCTGGCAGGCGCGGAAGATGTCACCGGCGGAGACCGTCTGCTCCAGGACGGCGTCGCCGGCCTGGTCGACCAGGCGGACGGTGCCCGTGACCGGGATCTCGAACGTCTTGTCGTGGCTGCCGTACTCCTCGGCCTTCTGCGCCATCAGGCCGACGTTCGGCACGGAGCCCATCGTCGAGGGGTCGTAGGCGCCGTGGGCGCGGCAGTCCTCGATGACGGCCTGGTAGACGCCCGCGTAGCTGGAGTCGGGCAGGACCGCGAGGGTGTCGGCCTCCTGTCCGTCCGGGCCCCACATGTGGCCGGAGGTGCGGATCATGGCCGGCATGGAGGCGTCGACGATCACGTCGGAGGGGACGTGCAGGTTGGTGATGCCCTTGTCGGAGTCGACCATCGCGAGTGCCGGGCCCTCGGCGAGCTCGGCGTCGAAGGAGGCCTTGATCTCGTCGCCGTTCGGCAGGCTCTCGAGGCCCTTGAAGATGCCGCCCAGACCGTCGTTCGGGGTCAGGCCCGCAGAGGCGAAGGTCTCGGCGTACTTCGCGAACGTCTTCGGGAAGAAGGCGCGCACCACGTGACCGAAGATGATCGGGTCGGAGACCTTCATCATCGTGGCCTTCAGGTGCACGGAGAACAGCACGCCCTCCCGCTGGGCGCGGGCGACCTGCGCGGTGAGGAACTCGCGCAGCGCGGCGACGCGCATCACGGAGGCGTCGACGACCTCTCCGGCCTTGACCGGGACCGACTCGCGCAGCACCGTGGTGGAGCCGTCGTCGCCGATCAGCTCGATGCGCAGGGCGCCGTCCTCGGCGATGACGGCGGACTTCTCGGTGGAGCGGAAGTCGTCGGCCCCCATGGTCGCCACATTGGTCCTGGACTCGGCGGTCCAGGCGCCCATGCGGTGCGGGTGGGTCTTGGCGTAGTTCTTCACCGAGGCGGGGGCGCGGCGGTCGGAGTTGCCCTCGCGCAGGACCGGGTTCACCGCGGAGCCCTTGACCTTGTCGTAGCGGGCGCGGATCTCGCGCTCCTCGTCGGTCTTGGGGTCGTCCGGGTAGTCGGGCAGCGCGTAGCCCCGGGCCTGCAGCTCGGCGACGGCGGCCCTCAGCTGCGGGATGGAGGCCGAGATGTTCGGCAGCTTGATGATGTTGGCCTCGGGCGTCTTGGCCAGCTCGCCCAGCTCGGACAGCGCGTCGGGGATCCGCTGGTCCTCGGTCAGGTACTCCGGGAACACCGCGATGATGCGCCCGGCCAGCGAGATGTCACGGGTCTCCACAGCCACACCGGCCTGCCCGGCGTAGGCCTGGACCACCGGCAGGAAGGAATACGTCGCCAGGGCCGGGGCCTCGTCAGTGTGTGTGTAGATGATGGTCGAGTCAGTCACCGGGTGCTCCGCTCCACGTCTGCAACATTGCTCGACATCAAGATATCTCGTGATCGCCCCCGGCTCGACAGGGGCCCGGACCGGGCCCCGCCGGCGGGGCGGCCCGGTCTCCGGCCGCGCCGGCTCAGCCGCCGGCCACCTCGCGCTCGATCCAGCGGCAGATCACGTCCACCACGTAGGCGAGCTCGGCACGGCTCAGCTGCCGTCCCTGGGGGATCCCGTGCCATTTGCGCAGGCAGCCGCGGCAGCAGGTCGCGGTCGCGTGCTGGGCGACGAAGACGGGGTGGCCCCGGTACGGCGTCTGCTTGCCGTCCTTGTACGGCGCGGCCGGCGCCAGCCGGCGGGCGACCAGGTCCCGCGCGTGCCACCGCAGCGTGGCGGGACCCCGCAGCTCCGCGGTGACCCGGTCCCGCCCGCGCAGATGGAACTTCGCGCGGAACGGATGCCGCGCGATCGCGTCCAGCCGCTGGTCGAGCGACCGGGCGGCCGGGTCGGCCGGGTCGGCAGGTGTGGGGAAGGGACCGGCCGGGGAGGGGACGGGACCGTCCGGGGAGGGGACGGGATCGGCCGGTGTGGGGTGCGGATCGGCCGGTGGTGTGGGGGAAGGGTCGGAGGTCGTCATGCCGTCTTCGAGCATAGGTCCGCCCCGGGCGCTCCGGCCCGGGGCGGCCCCCCGGGAGCCGACCGGGGCCCTAGCCGAAGGCCGCGGTGCCCGTGCCCGCCTCGTCGCCGCTTCGCTGCTGCGGGATCACCGCCGGGCCCTGCTGGAAGGCCACCGTGCGGGTGGGGGCCGGGATGGTGATGCCCTCCTGGCGGTAGCGCCTGTGCAGCCGCTTGATGAACTCGTGCTTGATCCGGTACTGGTCGCTGAACTCGCCCACGCCCAGGATGACCGTGAAGCCGATCCGGGAGTCGCCGAAGGTGTGGAAGCGGACGGCGGGCTCGTGCTCGGGGACGGCGCCGGTGATCTCGGTCATCACCTCGGCGACCACCTCCGAGGTCACCTTCTCCACGTGCTCCAGGTCGCTGTCGTAGCCGACCCCCACCTGCACCAGGACCGTCAGCTGCTGCTCGGGCCGGGTGTAGTTGGTCATGTTCGTCTTCGCGAGCTGCCCGTTGGGGATGACGACCAGGTTGTTGGAGAGCTGGCGGACCGTGGTCTGCCGCCAGTTGATGTCCTCCACATAGCCCTCCTCGCCGGTGCTCAGCCGGATGTAGTCCCCGGGCTGGACGGTCTTGGAGGCGAGGATGTGCACCCCGGCGAACAGGTTGGCGAGGGTGTCCTGAAGGGCGAGCGCGACCGCGAGGCCGCCCACGCCCAGTGCGGTGAGCAGCGGCGCGATGGAGATGCCCAGCGTCTGGAGCACCACCAGGAAGCCGATCGCCAGCACCAGGATCCGGGTGATGTTGACGAAGATCGTCGCCGATCCGGCCACGCCGGAGCGTGACTGCGTCACCGTCCGCACCAGTCCCGCGATCACCCGGGCCGCCGAGAGGGTGACCACGAAGATCAGCAGCACGGTGAGGATCTGGTTCACATGGTGCTGCACCGTGCGGGTCAGCGGCAGCACCGCCGCCGCGGACGCCGCACCGCCCGCGATCGCCGACCACGGCACCACCGTGCGCAGCGCGTCCACGATGACGTCGTCACCGCTCCAGCGGGTCCGCTTGGCGTGCTTGGCCAGCCAGCGCAGCAGCGTGCGCGACAGGAACGCGGCCGCCAGGCCCGCGGCCACGGCGATGCCGGCGAGGATGAGGTCGTCCAGGGTCACGGCGCGGTTCATCATCGGTCACCTCCGAGGAGACGTACTGCGGCGCACGAGGCCGCCGGCGGCCGGATGTGAAGTTGCGTCACGTTCTCACCTGCTCGATCACGGAATGTGCGAACGCGCCGGCCCGGCGGCCCCGGCGGAGGGACGGCCTCCGGCGCGCTCGCCCATCCTGCCGTATCTCGCACGGCAGTTCGTACGCCGGCGGCCCCTCAGATGATGCCCTCCGCCAGCTCCGCCTGGTCGCGCTCGGTGCCGTACGCGGCGGCGGTGGGCGTCCCGTACGAGCGGCGGGCGACGTACCACCACACACTGGCCAGGACCAGGACGACGGCGAGCGCCACGGAGGCGTAGTTCATCGTGTCGACCGTCACCGGCGACGACTGGGGCAGGCAGAACAGCACGGTGACCAGCGCCACCCACACCACCGCCACCCAGCCGACCGGCCTGCTCCACCGGCCCAGGTGCCACGGCCCCGGCCGGAACCGGTCACCGGCGCGCAGCCGCAGCAGCACGGGAATGGCGTACGCGGGGGTGATGCCGATGACGTTGATCGCGGTGACCGCGCCGTACGCCGTCGCCGAGTACAGCGAGGGCAGCGCCAGCAGGCAGGCGACCGCCACCGACAGCCACACCGCCGCGACCGGCGTCTGGGTGCGGCTGCTGACCCGGCGCCAGAGCGTCGAGCCGGGCAGGGCCCGGTCCCGGCTGAACGCGAACACCATGCGGCTGGCGGCTGCCACCTCGGCGTTGCCGCAGAACAACTGCGCGATGATGACGACGAGCAGCAGGGCGCTCGCGCCGTCCGTGCCGAGGCCGTCCAGCAGGATCTGCGCGGGCGGCACCCCGGTCGCGCTGTCGCGGGTGGCGTCGTAGTCCTGGATGGCGAAGGTCAGCCCGGCCAGCAGCACGAAACCGGCCAGCCACGACACCCAGATGGAGCGCACGATGCCACGCGCCGCCGACACCGACGCGTTCGAGGTCTCCTCCGACAGGTGGGCGGAGGCGTCGTAGCCGGAGAACGTGTACTGGGCGAGCAGCAGCCCGATCGCGGCCACGTACAGGGGGTTGGACCAGCCGGTGTCGTTGACGAACGTGGTGAACACGAAGGAGGGCGAGCGGTGGTGGTCGGGGACCACGGCCAGCGCGCCGACGATCAGCCCCACCCCGGCCAGGTGCCACCACACGGAGACCGAGTTGAGCACGCTGACCAGGCGGACGCCGAACAGGTTCAGCACGGCGTGCAGCAGCAGGATCGCGACGAAGATCAGCATGGTTCTGCCCGGCGTCGGATGGAAGCCCCACTGGAGGTTGGCGAAGGCCCCGGTGAACAGGGCGGCACCGTAGTCGATGCCGGCGATCGCGCCGAGCAGGCCGAGCAGGTTCAGCCAGCCGGTGTACCAGCCCCAGCGGCGGCCGCCGAGCCGGTCCGCCATGTAGTACAGCGCGCCCGACGTCGGATAGGCGCTGGTGACCTCGGCCAGCGCCAGGCCCACGCACAGCACGAACAGGCCGACGCCCGCCCAGCCCCACAGCATCACCGCCGGGCCGCCGGTGCCCAGACCGAAGCCGTACAGGGTCATGCAGCCGGACAGGATCGAGATGACCGAGAAGCTGATCGCGAAGTTGCCGAAGCCGCCCATGCGCCGGGCCAGCACCGGACGGTAGCCGAGTTCGCGCAGCCGCCGTTCCTCGTCGTGCTGTTCCGGGCCGGACGAGGCCGGCTCCAAGGTGGGGGACATGCAAAGACCTCCGAGGGGTCGACGAAGGGGGGGACTCTAGAAACGGCGGCCGGGGTCGTCGTCCGCCGCCGCACGGCAGCGGGCGCGGGCCTGGAGGAACACCTCCAGGGCCCGGGCCGGATCGCCGGGATCGGTGGTGCGGTGGGCCCAGGGCAGGGGCGTCCAGTAGGGGCCGAGCGCGTCGAACACCCGGGCCGCGTCCCGGAACCGCAGCGCACCCCACAGGGCGTGCGCCAGGTGGTTGAGGTCCAGCGGCGACCGCTCGGCGGTGCCGGTGCGGGCGAACCAGGCGTCCAGCGCCTCCCGCGCCTCACGGGTGGCGTCCTCCGCCACCCAGTGCAGATCCAGCGCGGCGTCCTGCCCGCCGCCGCGCCGGTACCGCTCCACCCGTACGTACAGCGGCATCATGTGCAGCGCCGAGCCGGGCGGCGCGGACGCGGCGGCCCACTGGGCGTAACCGGCCGCCTCGGCGAGCCGGCCGGACGATCCGCGCGCGTAGAGGAACTGCAGCATGCGGTGATGGGCTTCGCGGTTGTACGGGTCCCGCTTGCCGGCCTCGGTGAGCAGCCCCCACGGACCCACCGGCAGCGTCGGCTCCGGCGCCGCCACCCGGTGCTCCTCCCAGCTCAGCCCCGCGTCCAGCTGGGCCAGCGCCAGCAGGCACACCCACGGCACCGGGTCCGGTTCGGCGATCCGGGTGGCGGTGTGGCTCGCGTCCCAGGCCTCGATCCACAGTTCGTGCGTACGGCGGTGGCCCTCGCGCCGTGCCCGCAGCGCCCGTTCCACGGCGACCCGGGCGTGCATCACCGCGGCCGGCACGCTCTCGGGCTCCTCCGCCCGCCAGGCGCGCACGACGTCGGTGCCGGCGGCCGCCGCCGCGAGCACCTGGGTGCGCGCGGTCCACTGCCACCAGGCCGTGGTCCGCTCCAGCAGGTCCCGCATCGCCATCCAGCGTCCGGTGCGCAGATCCTGGAGGGCGGCGCGCAGTTCCGCGTCATGGCCCGCGGGGTCGAAGGCGGGCCGCGCCCCATCGCCGCGCGCCATCAGCCGTCCGCTCCGCGCTCAGGGCCCTGCGCGCGGCTCGTGCCGGACCGATCCGGACATAAGACCCTGGGCCGGCTCTGGACGGCAGGGTGGAGTAACAACAGCCCTCCTCAGGGCGGGTATCGAGGAGCGGTGCGGGTCGGCGGTCACTATAGAGGCCGCCGTTCCGGATCACCGGGGGCTTTGCCGGTCCTCCAGAACTCCGTTATGCGACTGATGAGTTGACCACCGAGTAAGAACCGGCCAGGGCGGCTGGGGCGATGCCGCGGGCGGCCCGGAGACGCTGCTTGACTGGTGCCGCGGGCGGCGGCAGGCTGGCGTCGCGGTGATCGTCGGCGGCACGGGCGGAAGGGGCACGATGACAAGTGCGGTGCTGGCCGTGGACCAGGGCACGTCCGGCACCAAGGCCCTGGTCGTCTGCCCCGAACGGGGAGTCCTCGGCACCGGGTTCGCCCCCGTGCGACCCCGCCACCTGCCCGGCGGCCTCGTGGAGGTCGACCCCGCCGAGCTGTACGGCTCGGTCCTGGACGCCGGGCACCGCGCGCTGGCCGAGGCCGGCGAACCGGTCGCGGCGATGGGGCTCGCCAACCAGGGCGAGACCGTGCTCGCCTGGGACCCGGCCACAGGCCGGCCGCTCACCGACGCGCTGGTCTGGCAGGACCGGCGGGCGCAGCGCCTCTGCGACGAACTCACCGAGCAGGCCGAGGAGTTGCGGCAGCTGACCGGGCTGCCCCTCGACCCCTACTTCGCCGCGCCCAAGATGGCCTGGATCCGCCGTCACCTCACCCGCGACGGCGTGGTCACCACCTCCGACGCCTGGCTGGTGCACCGGCTCACCGGCGCCTTCGTCACCGACGCCGCCACCGCCGGACGCACCCAACTGCTCGACCTCGACCGGGCCACCTGGTCGCCGCGCGCCCTGGAGGTCTACGGACTGTCGGGCGAGAGGCTCCCCGAGGTGGTCGACAACGCCGCGCACATCGGCACGACCACCGCCTTCGGCTCCGGCATCCCGCTCACCGGCCTGATCGTCGACCAGCAGGCCGCCCTGCTCGCCCAGCGCGTCACCGGGCCCGGCGGCGCCAAGTGCACCTACGGCACCGGCGCGTTCCTGCTCGCGCACACCGGGGACACGCCCCGGCGCGGCGCCTCCGGCCTGGTCAGCTGTGTCGCCTGGCGGCTGGCCGGGCGCACCGCCCACTGCCTGGACGGCCAGGTGTACACCGCGGCCTCCGCCGTGCGCTGGCTCACCGACCTCGGCGTCATCACCGGGGCCGCCGACCTCGATCCGGTGGGCGGCGCCGTACCCGACACCGGCGGCGTCACCTTCGTTCCCGCGCTCGCCGGACTGGCCGCCCCCTGGTGGCGCGGCGATCTGCGCGGCTCCCTCACCGGACTCGGCCTCGACACCGCCCCCGGACACCTGGTCCGCGCCCTGTGCGAGGGCATCGCCGCCCAGGTCGTCGAGCTCGCCGACGCCGCCGCGGCCGACCTCGGCGGCCCCCTCGACTCCCTGCGCGTGGACGGCGGTCTGACCCGCTCCGCCCTGCTCATGCAGACCCAGGCCGACCTGCTGCAACGGCCCGTCGAGGTGTCCGCGCTGCCCGAGGCCACCGCGCTGGGCGCCGCCGCCCTCGCCCGGCTCGGCGTCGACGACCGCCTGACCGTGGAGGACGCCCTGCCCGAGTGGAAGCCGGCCGCCGTCCACGAACCGCGCGTCTCCTCCGCCGAGGCCGCCGAACGCCTGGGGGCCTTCCGCACCGCCGTCACCGCCCTGCTCGCCTCATGACGGTCACCGCACAAGGGCCGCTGCCCGAGCGGCCGTACGACGTCGCGATCGTCGGCGCCGGCGTCGTCGGCTGCGCGATCGCCCGCGCACTGGCCCGGCATCCGGGGCTGCGGGTGGCGCTCGTGGACGCCCAGGACGACGTCGGCCAGGGCACCTCCAAGGCCAACACCGCGATCCTGCACACCGGGTTCGACGCGGTGCCCGGCTCCCTGGAGGCGCGGCTGGTGCGGGAGGGCGCGCGGATGCTCGCCGCGTACGCCGCCGAGTCCGGCATCCCGGTGGAACCGGTCGGCGCGCTCCTCGTCGCCTGGGACGCGGACCAGCTCGCCCGGCTGCCCCGCCTCGCCGAGAAGGCCGAGCGCAACGACTACCGGGACACCCGCCTCCTCGGCCCCGGCGAGCTGTACGCGCGCGAACCGCACCTCGGCCCCGGCGCCCTCGGCGCCCTGCACGTCCCCGGCGAGAGCGTCGTCTGTCCCTGGACGACCACCCTGGCCTACGCCACCCAGGCGGTCCGCCACGGCGTCGACCTGCACCTCGGGTGCGGCGTCGAACGGGCGGGCCGGCGGGACGGAGAGCACCTGCTCGCCACCACCCGGGGCACCCTGCGCGCCCGTTTCCTCGTCAACGCGGCCGGACTGCACGCCGACGCCCTCGACCGGCAGCTCGGCCACCAGGACTTCACCGTCACCCCGCGCCGCGGGCAGCTCATCGTCTTCGACAAGCTCGCCCGCCCCCTGGTCCGCCACATCCTGCTGCCCGTCCCGACCGCCCTCGGCAAGGGCGTCCTCGTCGCGCCCACCGTCTACAGCAACGTCCTGCTCGGCCCCACCGCCGAGGACCTGGACGACAAGCGGGCCACCGGCTCCACCGCCGAGGGCCTGTCCGCCCTGCGCGAGCAGGGCCGGCGCATCCTGCCCGAGCTGCTCGACGAGGAGGTCACCGCCGTCTACGCCGGGCTGCGCGCCGCCACCGGACACGAGGACTACCGGATCGCCGCTCACCCCGAGAACGCGTACATCACCGTCGGCGGCATCCGCTCCACCGGTCTGACCGCCTCCCTCGCCATCGCCGCCCACGTCATGGAGCTGCTGGCGGACGCCGGACTCGGCCCCGGCCCGGCACGGGACCTGGAACCGGTGCGGATGCCGAACCTCGGCGAGGCCTTCCCGCGCCCCTACCAGCGGGCCGACCTCATCGCCGCCGACCCGGAGTACGGCACGCTCGTCTGCCACTGCGAACGCGTCTCCCGCGGCGAGATCCGCGACGCGCTCGCCAGTACGATCCCGCCGCGCGGCCTCGACGGACTGCGCCGCCGCACCCGCGCCCGCGCCGGCCGCTGCCAGGGCTTCCACTGCGGCGCGGCGGTACGCGCACTGTTCGAGGAGGCGACGGGGACGAACGGGGTGGGCAACGGGGCCGGCGGGGAGGCGACGAGGTGAGCGGCGCGCCCGGCGAAGGCGTTGGGATGGGCGGCGGGTCCGAGGGGGCGGTGGGATGCGCGGCGGGTCCGAGGGGGCGGTGGGATGCGCGGCGGGTCCGAGGAGGCGGCGGGATGAGCGGCGGGTTCGAGGAGGCGGTGGGATGAGCGGTGTGCGCCGTGTGGACGTGCTGGTCGTCGGGGCCGGTCCCGGCGGGCTGGCGGCCGCCGCGCGCCTGGCCGCCGCCGGCGCGGGCCGCGTCGAGGTGCTGGAGCGGGAGCCGTGGGCCGGCGGCGTGCCCCGGCACTGCGCGCACGGCGGCTTCGGGACCTGGACGCACCCGCTGACCGGCTCCTCCTGCGCCCGCCTCCTCACCGAGGGCGCCACGCGCGCCGGGGCCGTCGTACGGACCGGGGTGACGGCGCTCGACTGGGCGGGCCCGCTGGCCCTGACCACGGTCTCCCCGAGGGGCCCGGAGACGATCGAGGCCGCGGCGGTCGTCCTGGCCACCGGCGCCCGCGAACGCCCCCGCGCCGCACGCCTGGTGCCCGGCACCCGGCCCGCCGGGGTGTACACGACGGGCGAACTCCAGCAGGCGGTACACCTCTACGGGCAGCACGTCGGCAGCCGTGCCGTGGTGGTCGGCGCCGAGGACGTCTCCTACGCCGCCACCGCCACGGTACGAGCCTCGGGCGCCCGCGTGGTCGCCATGGTCACCGACCTGCCCCGCGCCCAGGCCGCACCCGGGCGCGCCCTGGACGCCATGCTGCGCCACGGCGTACCCCTGCTCACCGGGACCACCGTCACCGAACTGCTCGGCCACGGACGGCTGTCCGGCGTCCGTGTGCGCCACCGGGACGGCCGCTCGGCCGTGCTGCCCTGTGACACCGTCGTGTTCACGGGAGACTTCGTGCCCGACCACGAGCTCGCGCGACGCGGCGGTCTCGCCCGCGACCCCGGCACGCGCGGACCCGCGGTGGACGGCGCCCTGCGCACCTCCCGCGCGGGCGTGTTCGCCGTGGGCAGCGTGCTGCACCCGGCCGGGAGCGCCGCGGCGGCGGCACGGGAGGGTGCGCTGGCGGCCGGCGCGGTGCGCCAGTGGCTGGCCGGAGGCGACTGGCCGGCCTCCGTACCGCTGGTGGTGGCCGAACCCCTGCGCTGGATCGCGCCGCACCGCGTCACCCCGGCCGACCGGCACGGCCGCTACGTCCTGCGTACCGCCGAGCCCCTGACCCGCCCGGTGCTGCGCATCACCCAGGACGGCCGCACGCTGGACCGCGTACGCGTGCGGGCGGTGCTGCCGGCGGCCCTCGTCCCGTACCGCACCACCCTGACCCTGACGGCCCGCTGGACCCGGCGCGTCGACCCGAGGGGCGGCCCGGTCCGCATCACCGTCGGCTGAGAACGGGAGACGCGTCGTCTCACCCCTCCCGGAACGCCCCGTGCCGTCCGGCTCCCGCCGCGAACCGCGCCGCGCCCTCCAGACTCTCCGGCAGCACGCCCATGCCGTGCAGGAGTTCGCCGCGCAGGGCCGCCTCCTCGTCCAGCCCCTCCTGGTCCAGGGCCGAGGCCCGGTCGGAGCGCAGGCACGCCTGGGGGAACCGGGCGATCGAGGCGGCCAGTTCCTCCGCCTCGGCGCGGGCCCGGCCGCCGGGGACGATCCGGTTCGCGAGCCCCATGTCGTACGCCTCCCGGGCCGGGACCGGCCGTCCGGTGAGGATCATGTCCATGGCGCGGCCGGTGCCGATCAGGCGGGGCAGCCGGACCGTGCCGCCGTCGATCAGCGGCACACCCCACCGGCGGCAGAACACCCCGAACACGGCGTCCTCCTCCGCCACCCGCAGATCGCACCACAGCGCCAGCTCCAGCCCGCCGGCCACGGCGTGCCCGGCGACCGCCGCGATCACCGGCTTGGACAGCCGCATCCGGGTGGGGCCCATGGGGCCGTCGCCGTCCTCGGCGACCCGGTTGCCCCGTCCGGTGCCGATCGCCTTCAGGTCCGCGCCCGCGCAGAACGTGCCGCCCTCGCCCCACAGCACGGCCACCCTGGCCTCCTGGTCGGCCTCGAACTCCCGGAAGGCGGTGGCGAGTTCGGCGGCCGTCGGACCGTCCACCGCGTTGCGGGCCTCGGGCCTGGAGAGGACGACCGTGGTGACGTACCCCTGACGTTCGACGCGCACCGGCATGGTGAAGAGCCCTTTCTCCTCGGCTTCTCCCCGACGTTCGTCGCCGACGGGAGAGGGAAGACTATCCGCCCGGGAAGTTCGCACAGCCGACGGCCGGACTTGCGGCAGTCCGGCCCGACGCCTCCCGTCGCCCGAGCCTTCGCCCGCACCCGTGCGGCCATACAGGAGTGACCGAAGCAGACGCAGCAGCGACCTCCCCGGCCGTGCAGGCGCGTGACCGGGCCACGTGGACCGAACTCTTCTTCGACCTGGTGCTCGCCTTCGCCGTCAGCCAGATCGCGCACCTGCTCGCCGGGCACCCCGACTGGCCGATGCTCGGACGGAGCCTGCTGGTGCTGGTGCCGCTGTGGTGGGCCTGGGTGGACGTGGTGATGGCGATGAACGCCGTCCACGAGACGAACACCCAGCGGGTCTTCCTGCTCCTGTCCGGCCTGGCCGTGTACGGCATGGCGGTGGCCGCGCCGCACGCCCCGGGCGACCGCGAGCAGGCCCTGCTCTACGCGGGCAGCTATCTCGCGCTCCGGCTGCTCATCGGCGAGGCGATCCGCAGGGAGTGCGCCCTGTACACCATCCACCCCTACCGCGCCGGACTGGCGTTCGCGCTGGCCCTGTTCGGCACCGCGACCCTTCCCGAGCCGTGGCGCACCGTCAGCTGGAGTGCGGCCGTGGCCGCCGAGATCGCGGCGCCGCTGGTGCTCCGCGGCCACCTGCGCCACCTGGCGTTCGGGGTGAACCACCTGCCCGAGCGGTTCGGGCTGTTCGTCATCATCGCGCTCGGCGAGAACGTCTTCTCCGTCGGCGCCGGTGTCGCCACCGGCCCCATGGGGCCCGCCAACCTCAGCGCGCTCGTCCTCGCCTTCCTGACGGGTTGTGCCTTGTGGTGGCTGTACTTCCATCTCGCGGCCTCGGCGGTCGCCCACGCGCTGCGGACGCATCCGACCCCGTCGGTCGTCGTGCGGGACGTCCTGAGCTACGGCCACCTGGCGCTGGTGGCCGGGCTGCTGCTGGTGTCCGTGGGCGCCCAGCGGGCGGTGGGGCATCCCCTGAGCACCGTGCCGGGTCTGGCCGCCGGACTCCTGCCCGGCGGCGCGGGCCTGTTCATGCTCACCTTCTGCTACACGCGCCGCCGGATGTTCGGGGCCGCGTCCGTGACCCGCTTCTACGGCTCGCTCGCCCTGTTCGCGCTCGCCGCGGCGGCTCCGCTCCTGCCCGCGCTCGGCGTGCTGGGCGCGACGGCCGCGCTGCTGGTCGTCGTCAACGCCCTGGAACACTGGCTGGTCAGCTCCGGCCGTGGCGTGCTGCTCGTGCTGCGCACGCGCACCGCCGGCGCGTAGGCGGCCGGGCGACGCCCCCACGCGGCTCGCCGAAAGTCCCACGGCCCGGGCCCGGGCCCGGGCCCGGCGACGGGCGACGGAACGCGGCACACGGGGCGCGGCACCTGGGGATCCGGGCACGCACGCCGGCCCGCTCGCCGACCGGGGAGGTGAGGGGGTGCCGTACCCGGTACCGGGACCCCCGTGCCGTTGGTGCCGGGGCGGGGACGTGTCACGAGACCTCCGTCCGGACGGACCTGGTCCGTGTGTTGCCTTCCAGCGCCTCGGGTCCGAACTCGCGCCCGAAGCCGGGGCTCGCGCAGCCGGCGAAGGGGCACGGCCGGGCCCCTCGGAGCGTCAGGAGGCGGACTGCCGGGCCGGCTCGGCGGCGTCCGGGGCGGGCGCCGGCGACGGGCTGTCGACGTCGCGGGGCCGCCGCGCGGACAGCGCCAGGAACACCAGGGCCGGCACCACGCACACCACGCCGCCCAGCGGCAGCGCCGCAGGACCGTGCGACAGCAGCAGGCCGCCGATGCCACCGCCCACCGCCTGGCCCGCGTAGATCGCCGAGGCGTTCATCGACAGCACCACCGGGCCCTGTGGACCGGCGGCGGTCAGCAGCCGCTGCTGCTGCGCCGGATTGAACATCCAGCCCACCAGCGACCAGCCGGCCACGATCAGGCACAGCAGGACGGCCGTGGCCGTGGTGCGTGAGGCGACGCCCGCGAGCAGCGCGAGCAGCGCCCAGGCGACCGCGAGGCCGCCGATGGAGAAGGCGGCGACCCGCAGCGGCGGTATCCGGTCGATCAGCCGGCCGGCGGCCAGGTTGGAGATGACCGCGCCGACACCGAAGATCAGGTACACGGTCGAGACCATCGCGCCGTGGATGCCGGAGGTACGGTCGGCGAACCAGGCGAGGTAGGTGTAGATCACGAACACCCCGCAGATCGACAGGGCGGTCGCGGCGAGTGTGGTGGGAACGGTGCGGATCCCGGCCGCGGTGACGCGGTCGCGCAGGCTCGCCGTCCCGGCCGAGGGAACCCGGCCCAACGCCCGGGCCAGGTCCAGGAACGCCAGTGCGCCGAGCACCGCGACGAAGACGAAGGTGGCACGCCACTGCGAGGCGTTGGCGATCAGGGTGCCGATGGGCACGCCCAGCGCGTTGGCCAGAGTGAGCCCGCCGAGGACGGCGGCCAGCGCACGGCCGCGCTCCTCGGGGACGGCGAGGGTGGCCGCGGCGGCGGTCGCGGCCGGCGTGTAGAGGGCCGCGGCGAGCGCGGCCAGCACCCGGGCCACGATCACGATCGCGTAGTTGGGAGCCGCGGCGGCCAGCAGGTTGGCGAGGACGAAGACGACCAGGGCGGACAGCAGCACCGCGCGCCGCTCCTTGTTCCCGGTCGCGACGGCCAGCACCGGGGCGCTCACCGCGTACACCGCCGAGAACACGGTGACCAGCAGCCCGGCGGTGCCGAGGCCCACCCCGAGATCACGGCCGACGTCGGGCAGCACACCGCTGACCACGAACGAGTCGGTGCCCAGGGCGAACGTGCCCAGGGAGAGCAGGAGGACGGGGCGGCGGGCCGCCCCGCTGGGCAGGACGGCCGTGAGTGAGGGGGCACGCATACGTGTCGACTCCTTGCCTGAGGCATGCGCGGAACAGGCTGGGGACGGGCATGGGCCCCTCGCCCGGGTACGGCCGGTGCCCGGGCGTACTGCGGCGGGCACACGGGCGTACTGCGTCAAGTCGGCCGACCGGCAGGCCTACCCGGCCGATTCGGCCGGCTCCCGTCGACCGCCACCACGCCGGGCCGGGCGGAACACGGCCAGCGGGCGCGGAAGTCCTCCGTGGTCCTCCGGCCGCGGCGGTCGAGGCCGGCGTGCGCCCGGCGCGGTCCGGTGACGACGGTCACGGCTCACTTCCCGGGTACGGGGGGAGCAAGGGGACGCTGCCGTGGAAGTCGGCCATGCGGGCATGAGGCCGGTCGGCCCGGCCGGTTCACGTCAGTCCCAGGCCGGCAGCGGGCAGCCCGTCTGGCCGAGCAGGGTCAGCAGGTCGTCGACCGCCCAGCGTTCGGCGAACCGGCCGTCCGAAACCCGCCAGATCTCGTGTGTGTACCAGTCGAGTTCGGCTCCGGTGGGGGCCAGGCCGAGGAAGGTGCCGGTGTGGCGGCCCCTCAGGCGGACGCGGGTGTAGACCCGGTCGCCGACCGCCGCCACTTCCTGCGGGTGCGCGGTCATCTCCAGGGCGTCGATCACGGCGGCGAGGTTCTTGCGGTAGACCTCCAGGGAGGCCACGTCGACCAGGCCGGGGTGGTGGTCGGTGAAGTCGTCGGTCATGACCTCGCCCAGACGGTTGTAGGCGCGGTCGTTGAAGTGCCGCGCGAAGCGGCGGTACAGCTCGGCGCTCACGTCGATTCCCTCCTCAGATGGTGCCGGAGTGTGCGGCGAGGACCAGGTCGGAGGCCTTCTCGCCGATCATCACGCAGGCCGCGTTGGTGTTGCCGGCCACGATCCGCGGCATGACGGACGCGTCGGCGACCCGCACCCCCGCGACCCCGCGCACGCGCAGCTCCGCGTCCACGACGTCCCCGAGTGCGCAGGTGCCCACCGGATGCCAGACCGTTCCGGCGCTGCGGCGCACGAAGTCCACCAGGTCCTCGCGCGAGGTGACCCGCGGACCCGGGGCGAGCTCCGTCTTCGCCACCTCGGCCAGGGCGTCCGTACGGGCCAGCGCCCGGGCCAGCGCGATGCCGTGCAGGAGTGTCTCCAGGTCCGCCGGGTCGCTCAGGTAGTTGCAGCGCAGCAGCGGAGGGCGGTCCGGTCCGGCCGGGTGCAGACCCACCGAGCCGACGCTGCGCGGCTGGGCGAGGACCGGCGCCAGGGTGAAGCCGGGACCCTCCCGGTCCAGGGCCGGATCGACGAACTTCAGCCCGCCGCAGTTCATCTGCAGGTCCGGGGAGCCCTCACCGGGCCGGGTCCGGGTGAAGAAGCCCGTCTCGGAGATCAGGGTCGGTTCGCGCGGCTGCTCCTCCCGGCTGAGCCAGGCCGTGCCGACGATGAGGTGGTCCTGGAGGTTTCGGCCCACGCCCGGAAGGTCGGCGACGACCCCGATGCCGTGCCGGCGCGTTGCGGCGGCGTCCCCGACGCCGGAGCGCAGCAACAGGTACGGGGACCCGAACGCCCCGGCGCACACGATGACCTCGTGGTCCGCGCGGGCCTGCCGCACCTCGCCGTCCTGGACGTACTCGACCCCGACGGCACGGCCGCCGGCGAACAGGATCCGGGTGGCCGTCGCACCGCTGCGCACCGACAGACCGGGCCGCCCCAGCACGGGACGGAGATAGGCCGCGGCGCCGCTGGAGCGCTCGTGCCCGGTGGTCTTGGTGGCCTGGTAGAGGAAGACCGAGTCCTCCTGCCGGTCCGCGTTGTAGTCGAAGCCGGTCCCGGCGTCGCGCAGTCCCACCTCCGCCCCCGCCGCGAACAGCCGCAGCGAGACGGGGGTGGGGTCGGCGTGCCGGATGACGCTCAGCGGTCCGCCCGCGCCCCGGTACTCCGACGCCCCGCCCGCGTAGTCCTCGGACCGGCGGAAGTACGGCAGCACCTCGCGGTGACTCCAGCCGGGCACCCCCCAGCCGTCGAAGTCCCGCCGGTTGCCCCGCACATGCAGCATCCCGTTCACGGAGCTGCAGCCGCCCCACACCTTGCCCCGCAGGGCCGGCACACGGCGGCCCGCGAGGCCCGGCTCGGGCTCGGTGGCGTACCCCCAGTCCAGCTCGCCCGGCCTCCACAGCGCCAGGGTGGCGGACACCTGCTCGCGGTGGATCTCCGGCCGGGTGTCGGGACCGCCCGCCTCCAGCAGGAGCACCCTGGCGTCGCTGCCGGTGACCAGCCGGTGCGTGACGGCGCAGCCGGCCGAGCCGGCGCCGACGACCACGAAGTCGTAGGCCTCGGTGACGGACATGTCTGTCCTTCCGGTCCGGGTGTCGGGGAGTCGGGGGCCCACCGCGGGAGGCGGTGACCCCACCGTGCGTACCCCGGGGCCGGGCCCGTACCGGAGCGGCCGGCGGCACCCGCCGGGACAGCGCCACATCCCCGCCCGTACTGGGCGAAGTTGACGTAGTGCCACCGCGAAGTGCCCGCAATACGGAGCGCGCCCGGCGGCGTCCGGCGGGCCCCGCGCACATCGACCACCTTGGTGGACGCGGATGCGGATGCTCGGCGTGCTCCGCCGGTACGCGGCGCCGGACACCGGCAGCCGGCGAAGGCGGCGCGGCACACCGCGGCACCAACGGAGCGACCGCACCGCAACGACCCCCGTCCCAAGGAGATTCTGTGACCAGCCAGACCGCACCAGCCAGGCACCAACAGGCTGCTCCCCCCACGAGCGCGCGGCCCTGGGCGGCGCTCGTCATCCTCGCCGCGGCGCTGGCCCTCGACTCCGGCAGCGTCGCGGTCATCAACTCGGCGCTGCCCGACATCGGGCGCGACATGAGCATGAGCGAGGCCACCCTGCAGTGGACGATGACGGCGTACGCCATCGCGTTCGCCGGCTTCCTCCTCCTCGGCGGCCGGGCGGCCGACGTCCTCGGGCGCCGGCGCTGCTTCGCGGTGGGCGTGGGCCTCTTCGCCGTCTCCGCGGTGTGCGCCGCCCTCGCCCCGGACACCGGCCTGCTGATCGCCGCCCGGGCCGGCCAGGGCCTCGGCGCCGCGCTGTCGGGCCCGGCCTCACTGGCCCTGGTGACCCAGCTGTTCCCCGAGGGCCCGCAACGCAACAAGGCGCTCGCCATCTACACCTCGGTCGGCGCGTCCAGCTTCAGCATCGGCCTCATCCTGGGCGGCGTGCTCACCGACGCCTTCGGCTGGCGGTCGGTGTTCATCGTCAGCACCGCGATCGGCGTGGCCGTCCTGGCCTCCGTCAAGGCCACCCTCCCGCAGAGCACGCGCACGCGCGAACCCCTGGACGTGTTGGGCGCGGTCGTGGTCACGGCCGGCCTGGCTCTCGCCGTGTACGGCGTCACCCGGGCCTCCACCGCCGGCTGGGGATCGACCGACGTGGTGGTCACGCTGATCGCCGCCGTGGCCCTGCTGCTGGGCTTCGTGGCCTGGGAGGCCCGCACGCCCAGCCCGCTGCTGCCGCTGAGCATCTTCCGCTCCGGCCCGGTGCGCGCCGCGACCCTGTGCGCCGTGACCTTCTTCACCGCCCTGCTGGGCATGCTCTTCCTGGCCCCGCTGTACATGCAGGGCCTGCTCGGCTACTCGCCGCTGGAGTCCGGGGCGGCGATCGTCCCGATGGGCATTCTCGTCATCGTCTCCGCCAACGCGACGGGCCGCGTCATGGGCCGGGTCGGGCCGCGGCCGCTGATGGCGCTCGGCCTGCTGCTCATCGGCGTGGGTGTCGGCGTCCTGTGGGCGCGTGTCCCGCTGGGCGGCAGCTACTGGGTGGACATCCTGCCGGCCGTCGCCGTGATGAGCGTCGGACAGGGCATCGCCTTCGCCTCGATGACGGCGGCCTCCATGACCGGTGTGCCGCAGGAGCAACACGGCGTGGCCAGCGGCTTCAACGTCACCGCCCAGCAGATCGGCGGCAGCATGGGCGTCGCCGTCCTCGTCACCGTGGCCAACGCGTTCACCGACGGCTCCGGCGCGTCCGCCACGCTCTCCGGCTACCACGCGGCCTTCTTCACCGGCGGCGCCGTCGCCGTGGCCGGCGCGGTGGTCGTCGGCCTGTCGGCGGTCGGCCGCAGGCGTACGGCGGACGGCCTCACCGCGGCCGAGGCCGGCTGAACGAGCACGGTCCTTTGCACCCTCCGGCCCGACCGGGACCCCGCCACGCTCTGCGGCCGCGCGGGGTCCCGCGTCTGTCCGGGGACGTCGCGGGTCTGTCCAGGGGCGTCGCGGGTCTGTCGGCGGACGTCGCGGGTCTGTCCGGGGGCGTTCCGGTTCGCTCACCCGCGGGACACGGCGGCGTCCGGCCCCCGGGCGGCCACCGGATGCGCTACCGATGGAGGCCGCCCCCGGAGACCGCCGTCGGACGCCGTCCTCGGACACCGCCGTCGGAGACCGCCGTCGGACGCCTTCCCCGGACGCCGCCCCGGCCGTCCGTTCCGCACCACACCGCAACAACCAGCCAGCCACCACAGGAGTACTCATGACAGTCCAACCCAGCGGCCAGACACAGGAGTTCCTCGTCGTCGGCGGCGCCGGCCGCACCGGACGCCGGGTCGTCGAACGGCTGCTCGCCCGGGGCCACCGCGTCACCGTCGCCAGCCGCCGCCCCGGCCGGGTCCCCGCCGGTGCCACGGCCGTCCGGCTGGACCTCGCCGGCGGCATCGACCCCGAGCTGCTCGAGGGGTCGGCCGGCGCGGTCGTCTCGGTGGAGCCGCCGTCCGACGCGGGCGGCGCCGACGCGCTGCTGCACCGGGGCGTGGGTGCCCTGGCGGACGCGGCGGCCAAGGCCGGGGTACCGGTCGTCCTCGTCTCCTCGATCTACTCGACCCGGGTCGACGAGCACCCGCAGTACGCCGGAATCATCAGGGCGCGGGCCGCGGGCGAGGAGGCGGTGCAGCGCAGCGGCGCCGCCTACACGATCGTGCGCCCCGGCTGGCTCGGCAACGGGCCCGCCGGCGGTGTCCGGGTGGAGCAGGGCGACACCGGCGACGGCTCCACCAGCCGGGACGCGGTGGCGGACGCGGTGGTCGCGGCCCTGTTCGATCCGGCGGCCCGCGGCAAGACCTTCGAGCTGTACGACGATGCCGGCGCTCCGCCGGCCGACTGGGGCGCCGTCTTCCCGGGGCTCGCCGCCGATGGCGGCTGAACCGCCCGTCGCGGTGGTGACCGGCGCCAACCGCGGCATCGGACACGAGGTCGTACGGCAGCTGGCGGACCACGGCCTCACCGTGGTCCTCGGCTCCCGCGACCCGGACAAGGGCCGTCGTGCCGCCGCCCGGCTCGACCCCGGGGGCCACCGGGTGCGGGCGATGCAGCTCGACGTCTGCGACGACCGCAGCGTCACGGCCATGGCCGACCGGGTGCGCGACGAACTCGGCCGCGCGGACGTGCTGGTCAACAACGCCGCCATCCTGTACGACACCTGGGCCCGGGCCCGCTCGGCGGACCTGGACGAGGTCCGGCGCGCCCTGGAGACCAACCTGTTCGGCGCGTGGCGGGTCGCCCAGGCGCTGCTGCCGCTGCTGCGCCGCAGCCCGCATCCGCGGATCGTGAACGTGAGCAGCGGGGCCGGGGCACTGCACGCGATGGGCGGGGGCACGCCCGCCTACAGCGTCTCCAAGGCGTCGCTCAACGCGCTCACCCGACTGCTCGCGGGCGAGCTGCGTCCGGACGGTGTGCTCGTCAACGCGGTCTGTCCCGGCTGGGTCGCCACCGACATGGGCGGGGGCGGCGGGCGCCCGGTGCGGGAGGGTGCCGCCGGTGTGGTGTGGGCCGCCCTGCTGCCCGACGACGGACCGACCGGCGGCTTCTTCCGGGACGGCACCGCCCTGTCCTGGTGACGGCGACCGCTCCGCCGGTGACGGGACCGCGGCCCGCCACAGTCCGGTCACCGACTTGGCGTAGTGCCGGACCGCGGTCCTCGCCCGCTGCCGTACCCGCCGGGAATTTCCTTTACTGAATTCACGGCGGTATTCGAGTCGTTGGTCACTCCGCCGGCACGAGCGGTGCGCCGAAACCGGCGTCGAGAAAAGCGAGAAGCGAAGGAGAAGGACGAATGACTACGGTCACGTCGAACACCGAAGTCGTACAGCGCATGTACGCCGCCTTCCACGCCCGGGACCTGGACCAGCTGCGCAACGAGATCTACGCCCCGGACATCACCTGGAACATGCCCGGCCAGCACCCGCTGTCGGGTCTGCACCGGGGCATCGACGCCGTCATGGCGTTCAACGCCGCCCTCGCCAAGGCGGGCATCCGCGTGGACAACCTGCACGTGGGCGAGCTCGACGACGGCACCGTGGTCGAGCGGCACCTGGGACACGGCGTCTCGGGCGGTGTCGAGTACCTGTTCCCGACCTGCACCTCCTACCGCGTGGTGGACGGGAAGATCGCCGAGGTGCGGGTGCACGCCGGTGACCCGCACGCGGTCAACGAGTTCATGTGGTCGCAGTACCGGCTGAAGGAGCTGCCCGACCGCCTGTCCGAGGGCCAGGTCTGACCAGCGAGGAGGTGAACCGGCCATGCCCGACACCACGACACCGCGCCGCCTCGCCGTCATCGGCACCGGACGGATCGGCACGGCGGCCGGCCGTCTCTGGCTCGCCGCGGGTCACACGGTCGTCTTCGGCTCGCGCAACCCCGAGGCGCACGCCGCGGACATCGCGGCGCTCGGTGAGCGGGCCGGTGTGGCGCTTCCCGCGGAGGCCGCCAAGACCGCGGACATCGTCCTGCTCGCCGTGCCGGGCGAGACGGTCGACGAGCTGACCGACGAGATCGGCGGGCTGCTCGCCGGCAAGATCGTCATCAACGCGACCAACCACCTCGCCTACGTCGACGGGCGCTGGGCCTCCGCCCTGGAGCCCGGTCTCACCGAGGGCCGCCGCATGGCGCGCAGGCTGCCCGACAGCACCGTCGTGCGGGCGTTCAGCCACGTGCCCGACGAGCTGCTCTGGCCGCGCGGCAGCGAGCAGGCCGGCTACTGGGCCATGGCCGTCGCCGCCGACGACGAGGCAGCCGCCGCGATCGTCGCCGAGTTGGTCCGGGACGCCGGCTGGGTGCCGGTCCACCTCGGCGGACTCGACGACTCCGCCGCCCTGGACCCCGGCGGCTCGGTGTTCCATCTGTTCTACAGCGAGGCCGAGATGCGGGATGTCGTCGGCATTCCCGCGACCGTCGGCTGACACCCGCGGCCCCTCCCGCGCCCTCCTGGGCCGCCTCCCCCCGGTGCCCCTTCATCGGCCCGTCCGATGGAGGGGCACCGCGTCGTGGCACGACAGTACGACGTCCGACTTGGCCAAGTGCCGCGTGCGCCACGGCATTCCGTTGTCCGGGATCCGCGGGCCTTGTGTAATGAATTCACGGCGGTATTCGAGGCATTGCCCCTTTCCGCTGAATTCGATGATGCGTCGAGCTGAAAGAAGGAGTGACGGATTCCATGGACAGGAACACCGGCGCCCTGACCCGGGAGCGCGTCGAGGCCGCCTACGGCGCGCTCGGCAGCGGGGACCGTACGGCCATCGAGGAGTACTGGGACCCCCGGGTCACCTGGCAGGCCGCCGGCCGCTCCCGGGTCTCCCGCACCTACACGGGCCTGGACGAGTTCATCGGGTTCCTCACCACGATGGGCGAACTGTCCGGCGGCTCCCTGGCGATGGAGTTCGTCTCCGTCCTCGTCGGGGACGACACGGCCGTGGCCGTCACCCACAACACGGCGAGCCGCGCCGGCGACCCCGGACGGCGGATGGACATCGAGGAGGTGCACGTCCTGCGCTGGCGGGACGGCCGCATCGTCTCCGGGCGGGGCGCGATGCTCGGCGCCGGCACCGCCGAGTTCGAGGCGTTCGTCGCCTGAACCGTCCGAGCCCCGCCCAGGTGCGAAGAACCGATTCCTCACAGGAGGCACGCATGGACACCAGGGACGTCATCACCCGCTACTACGAGCTGGCCAACCAGGGCGACTGGTCCGGCTTCGCCGACCTGTTCGCCGTCGACGCCGTCTTCGACGAGCAGCTGGCCGGCCGCGTGGAGGGACGGGAGGCGCTGCGCGGGATCCTGGCCGGCTTCCCCGAGATGTACGCGTCGTTCACGAACACCCCCCGGCACGTCGTCGTCGAGGGCGAGCAGGCGGCCGTGATCTCCCACATCTCCGCGAAGACCCCGGCCGGCGGCACCATCGAGGCCGACGTCGCCAACTACTTCCGCGTCGTGGGCGGAGAGATCGCCCATGTGGCCAACTTCCACGACACGGTGCCCTTCCGCGCCGTGCTCGCGGGCTGAGACACGGAGCGGGCCGTGGAGGAATTCGACTACGTCATCGTGGGCGCGGGCACCGCGGGATCGGTGCTCGCCCACCGGCTCACCGAGGACCCCGGCGTTCGGGTGCTGCTGCTGGAGGCCGGCGGCCCGTGGATCCCGGCGGCGGTGGACTCCGCACCGCAGTGGGTCACGCTGCTCGGCAGCTCCGTCGACTGGGGCTACCGGACGGTGCCGCAGCCCGGTCTGGGCGGACGCGTGGTGTACGAGCCGCGGGGGAGGATGCCCGGCGGCAGCAGCAACCTGTACATCATGATGCACGTCCGCGGGCACCCCTCGGACTTCGACGGCTGGGTGAAGCAGGGCGCGGAGGGCTGGAGCCACGAGGACCTGCTGCCGTACTTCAGGAAGCTGGAGTCGCAGGAGGACCCCACGGAGGGCGTCAGCGGCACCGAGGGCCCGCAGCGGGTCACCAACGCGGGCCTGCACGACCCCAATCCGTACTCGCGGACCTTCATCGAGGCCTGCGTCGAGCTCGGGCACGAGCGGACCGAGGACTTCAACGCCGGCCGGATGCTCGGCGTCGGCTGGCACCACCTCGACGTCGTGGACGGCCGCAGGCAGGGCGCCCTCCAGGCCTATCTGGAACCGGCCCTGGACCGCCCCAACCTGACCCTGCGCACCGGAGCCCGGGCGAGCAGGCTCGTCTTCGACGGCGACCGCTGCGTGGGCGTGACCTACCGGCTCCGGGCCACCGGGGCCCCCGAGGGCGAGGGCCGCCTCATCGGTGAGGCGGCGACCGACGAGCCCGGTGAGTACACCGTGCGCGCGGCCGGCGAGGTGCTGGTCTGCTCCGGCGCGATCGAGTCGCCCAAGCTGCTGATGCTGTCCGGCATCGGGCACCCGGCGCAGCTGCGCCGGCACGGTGTGCCGCTGGTCGCCGAGGTGCCCGGGGTCGGGGAGAACTTCCACAACCACGTGCTCACCGGAGTGATCGCCGAGACACTGGAGACCGTGGGGCCGCCGCGGCAGAACATGTCGGAGAGCGCGCTGTTCACCGCCTCCCGCCCCGGGCTCAGCGTGCCCGACCTGCAACTCGGCTTCGTGCACGTGCCGTTCGACATCATCGTCGGCCGGCAGCACCCGAACGCCGTCAGCATCCTGCCCGGAGTCGTCCAGCCGCGCTCGCGGGGCTGGATCCGGCTGGCGGACGCCGACCCGTCCAGCCCGCCCCTCATCCACCCCAACTACCTGGGCGACCACGACGACACCCGGCGCCTGGTGAGCGGGGTGCGGCTGGCCCGGGAGATCTTCGCGGCGACTCCGTTCGCCTCCGTCCTCAAGGGCGAGCTGCTGCCCGGGCCGAAGGTGCGCACCGAGGCCGAACTGACCGAGTTCGTCCGCTCCCGCGCCGACACCTACCACCATCAGGCCGGCTCCTGCCGGATGGGCGTGGACGACGGATCCGTGGTCGACCCCCGGCTGCGGGTGCACCAGGTCCGCGGGCTGCGTGTGGTCGACGCCTCCGTCATGCCGACCGTGCCCTCCGGCAACCCCCACACCGCCATCGTCGCCGTGGCCGAGCGGGCCGCCGACCTCATCAAGGAGGACCGAGGTGCCTGACACCCCCGCACGCACCGCGCTGCGGTGGTCCCACGCCGGGCTCAACTGCCGCGACCTGGACGCCACCGAGGCCTTCTACCGCACCTGGTTCGGCTTCGAGCGGGCCCGCGCGGTGGAACTCGGCGAGGACCGCATCGTGTTCCTGCGCAACGGCGACGCCTACCTCGAACTCTTCACCTCGCACGCCGACCCCGGACCGGCGGCCGGCGGCGACGGACCGCAGCAGCCCGGCAGCATCCGGCACCTCGCCTTCCAGACGGACGACCTCCAGGCCTTCCTCGACCGGGCCGGGGAAGCCGTCCCGATCTCCCTGGGCCCCCTGGAGTTCGACGAGTTCATCCCCGGCTGGCGCACCGTCTGGGTCACCGACCCCGACGGTGTGGTGGTCGAGGTCAGCCAGGGCTACCGCGACGAGCAGCCGGTCCACCCCCCGCACGGCCACTGAGCGCACCCGCCACGAAAGGGAAGGACACCCATGGCAGCGACCACCATCACCCAGGAGTCGGCACAGGACTTCGCCCTGTGCTGGTTCGACGCCCTCGACCAGCACGCCCCCCTCGACGAGCTGCTGCCGTACCTGACGCGGGACGGGCTCGTCATGAAGTTCCCCGAGGGCACCTTCCACGGCATCCCGGGCTTCACGGACTGGTACGACGCCGTCGCCCACAAGTTCTTCGACGAGGTCCACACGCTGACCTCGGTCCGTATCCTGTCCGGCACCCATCTGCGGGCCGAGGTCGAGGTCGTCGTCAACTGGCAGGCGAAGGTGTGGAGCCCGCCGGCCGCCCGCAGCACCTGGCTCGGCTTCGACGCCTCCCAGACCTGGACGCTGGCCGTCGAGGACGGGGCCGTCCGCATCGCCGAGTACGTCGTCGACGACATCGCCGCCATGCCCGGATCGGCCTCGCTGTAGCGGCCCGCCCGACCCGAGAGGAACACCCTCATGACCAAGCGCATCCTCATCGTCCTGTCCGAGTACGGGTACTGGGGCGAGGAGCTGATCGGCCCCCTGGAGACCTTCGACAAGGCCGGCTACCACCTCACCTTCGCCACCCCCACCGGCAAGCGGCCCGAGGCGCTCCCGCCGAGCATGGACCCCGACTACATCGACCCGCCGCTGGGCCGCTCCGTCACCACGCCCGAGATGGCCGCCAAGGTGCGCGCCGTGGAGGCCTCGGACCGGCTCGACAACCCGCTCGACCTGGCGTCTTGGCTGCCCGACCGGCCGTACCGGTCCAAGCCGTACTTCCTGCGCGACTGGGAGGCGTACAACACGCGCCTGGAGCAGGTCCGGGCCCAGATCGCCGACCGCTACGACGCGCTGCTCATCGTCGGCGGCAGCGGACCCATCGTCGACCTCGCCAACAACTGGCGGGTGCACGACCTGATCCTCGCCTTCCACGAGCTGGACCGGCCGATCGCCGCCGAGTGCTACGGCGTCGCCTGCCTCGCCTTCGCCCGCGACCAGGAGACCCGCGAGTCCATCATCCGCGGCAAACACGTCACCGGGCACTGCATCGAGTACGACTACAAGGACGGCACCGGCTTCCTCGGCACCGACTTCGTCATCGGCCCGCCGCCGTACCCGCTGGAGTACATCCTGCGCGACGCCACCGCACCCGGCGGCGCCTACCACGGCAACTTCGGCAAGGAGACCTCGGTGATCGTGGACTACCCGTTCATCACCGGACGCTCCACCCCCGACTCCTACCTGACCGGCCAGAAGACCGTCGAGGTCCTCGAACACGGCCTGCGGCAGTGGGGGTTCAGGGCGGCCACCGCCTGACGCCCGGCCGCAACCCGCCGTCCCACGAGAGGTGAGCACACCATGGACGCAAGGCCCGCGCGGGTCGCGCTGCTGGAGCAACTGCAGGCCGAAGGGGTCCGGTACATGTTCGGCAACCCCGGCACGGTCGAGCAGGGGTTCCTCGACGAACTGCGCTCCTTCCCCTCGGTCAGGTACGTCCTGGCCCTCCAGGAGGCCACGGCCGTCGGCATGGCGGACGGCCACGCCCGCGCCACCCGCACCCCGGCGGTCCTGCAACTGCACTCCGGAGTCGGCCTCGGCAACGGCATCGGCATGCTCTACCAGGCGATGCGCGGGCACGCCCCCATCGTGACGCTCGTCGGCGAGGCCGGGCTGCGCTACGACGGCATGGACGCGCAGATGGCCGCCGACCTGGTCGGCATGGCCCGCCCCGTCACCAAGTGGGCGACCCGGGTCGTCGACCCCGACTCCACCCTGCGCGTGCTGCGCCGCGCCTTCAAGGTGGCCGGCACCCCGCCCTACGGCCCGGTGCTGGTGGTGCTGCCCGCCGACGTGATGGACCGCGACACCCGCGAGGCCGTCGTGCCCGTCTCCTACCCGGACACCCGCAGCGCGCCCTCCGCCGAGACCGTGGAGCGCGCGGCGGCCCTGCTGGCCGGCGCCGAACGCCCGCTGGTCGTCGCCGGTGACGGCGTGCACTTCGCCGGTGCCCAGCCCGAACTGGCCCGCCTCGCCGAGGTGTGGGGCGCCGACGTGTACGGCGCGGACTGGGCGGAGGTCAACCTCTCCGCCGAACACCCGGCGTACGCGGGCCAGCTGGGCCACATGTTCGGCGAGCAGAGCCGGCGGATCACCGGCGTCGCCGACGGTGTGCTGATCGTCGGCACCTACGCCCTGCCCGAGGTCTACCCGGCCCTCGACGGGGTCTTCGGCGACGGAGTCCCGGTCGTGCACATCGACCTGGACACCGACGCGATCGCCAAGAACCACCCGGTCGACCTCGGCATCGCCGCCGACCCGAAGGCCACCCTCGGCCTGCTGGCCGAGGAGCTGGGCCGGCGGATGGGGCCCGACCGGCGGGCCTCGGCGGCCGAACGGCTGCGCAGGCGCGCCGCCGAACGGGCCGACGCGCTCGCCGGACTGAGGGAACGGGACTGCTTCACCGCCGACGCCGGGCAATTGCCCACCATCGCCCTCGCGCAGCAGCTGGCGCGGCAACTCCCGTCGGACGCCCTGCTGTTCGACGAGGCGCTGACCGCCTCTCCGGAGATCTTCCGGTACCTGCCTCCGACCGTACCCGGCCAGTGGATGCAGACCCGCGGCGGCTCGCTCGGCGTCGGCATCCCCGGCGCGCTCGGCGCCCAGCTGGCCCATCCGGACCGCACGGTGGTCGCCTTCACCGGCGACGGCGGCAGCATGTACACCTTCCAGGCGCTGTGGACCGCGGCCCGCCACGGCATCCCCGCCAAGTTCGTCATCTGCAACAACGGCGGCTACCGGCTGCTGGAGTACAACATCGAGGAGTACTGGCGCAGCCAGGACATCCCCGCCCACGAACAGCCCGAGATCTTCGACCTGAGCCGGCCGCCGATCGACTTCACCGGCCTCGCCGCCTCGCTGGGCGTGGCCGCCGTACGAGTGGAGAAGCCCGGCCAGGCGGAGGCCGCCGTGGCGCAGGCGCTCGCGCACCGGGGGCCGTTCCTGATCGACCTGGTGACAGCGAAGGGACGGGGGTAGCAGCCGTGCGACTGTCCGGTCACAAGATCGCCGTCCTGATGGAGAGCGACTTCTACGAACCCGAGATCCTCTACTACCGGCACCGGTTCCCCGAGGAGGGCGCCGAGATCCACTTCCTGTCCCGGCTGTGGGGCAACGACACGATCACCTTCCGGGGCCACGAGCACCGGATGCCCTTCGACGTCACCGAGTCCTTCGAGGACGTGGACGAGTTCGGGCTGAAGGAGTTCTCCGCGGTGATCGTGCCCTCCGGGATGGTCGCGGACCGGCTGCGCTACACCGAGGACCCCGGCCGGCTGCCGCCCGCGACGCGGTTCCTGCGCCGCGCGTTCGCCGACCCGGCGATCGTCAAGGGCATCATCTGCCACGGCATGTGGCTCGCGGCCCCGGTCCCCGGTCTGGTGCGTGGCCGGCGTGCCGTGGTGCACAACAACCTGCTGGGCGACCTGCGCAACATGGGCGGGGAGTACGTCGACCAGGACGTCGTCGTCCACGACGACCTGGTGACCGCCCGCACCGGCGACCACTGCCACCTGTTCGCCCGCACGATCATCGACCTGCTGGCGACCCGTCGGCGGCCGGCCCCGGTCGGGCGCCGCTGACGGAGCACGGAACGGGGGAGGAACGATCATGACACCGGTGACCGGGCGCGCACAGCCGTCTGCGGCGCGCCCGCTCATGCCCGCACCACCGCCCGGCGCCGCGGCCCCGCCGCGGCCGCCCGTCGCACGGTGGCTCACGCCCGCGGAGGACCGCCCGGCGGGGCCCGGACTGCTGGAGCCGATGCTTCCGGCGCTCGGTCCCTGGCTGTCCGGCCGCCGCTGGTTCGACGCGCGGTACGCCGGGGCGGCGCTGACGGCCCGTGCGGCGAGCGTCGTCGGCGACGAGCCGCCGCTGTTGCTGCACGCCGTCGTCTCGGCCCACCGACCCGGCGGACCGCCGCTGCACCACCAGCTCCTGCTGGGGCTGCGCCCGCACCTGCCCGCCCGCCTCGAACCCGCCGCCATCACCTGTGTGCCGGACGGCCCCTGGCGGGGCTGGCGCCTGTACGACGCGCTCGCCGACGGCACCCTGCTGGGTCTGCTGCTGCGCACCCTCGCGGACGGGGGCGCCGGTCCCGGGCCGCGCCTGGAGCGCGCCGGCCGGTATCCGCTGCCCGTCGGCGGGGTGCCCCGGCCGCTGGAGGCCGAGCAGTCCAACACCACCGTGGCCTACGGCGACCGGGTCCTGCTGAAGCTCTTCCGCCGTCCCGAGCCCGGCCCGCACACCGAGGTCGACGCGCTCGGTGCCCTCACCCGGCAGAGCTGCGCGCACACGCCCCGCCTGTACGGGGCGCTGCACAGCGACGCCCCCGGCGCCGAGGGCCTGGTGCTCGGCCTGGTCGAGGAGTTCCTGCCGGACGCACGCGACGGCTGGGAGGAGGCGGTACGGCAGGCACGCGCATGCCTGGACGGCTCGTGCCGGGGCGTCCCGGCCACCGGCGGCTTCACCGGGTACGCCCACAGCCTGGGCCGGGCCGTCGCCGAGGTGCACGGCTCGCTGGCCGAGGCCTTCGGACGGACCCGGCTGACGGCCGAGGACGTGGCCGAGGAGGCGGCCCGGATGAATCTCCGGCTCAAGGAGGCCGCCGAGGAGGTCCCGGCCCTCGGCCGGTACACCCGACGGCTGGGCGTGCTCTTCGACGCCTACGCCCGGCTGGCCGGCCGCGGCTGCCCCGTCTTCACCCAGCGCACCCACGGCGACCTGCACCTGGGACAGGCCCTGCACACCGCGGACGGCTGGCGGATCGTCGACTTCGAGGGCGAGCCCGCCCGGCCCGCCGCCGAACGCGCCCGCCCGCAGCCGGTGCTGAAGGACGTCGCCGGCATGCTGCGCTCCCTCGACTACGCCGCCCGTACCGCACTGGCCGCGCCCGACTCCGGCGATCCGGACGGCGCTTCGCCCGCCCAGCGGCTGCGGCGGCTGCGCCGCGCCCACGCGTGGGCCGTGCGCAACCGGCGGGCGTTCGCCGCGGGGTACGCCTCGGCGGGGCGGGACGACCCCGACTGCCACCCGGTGCTGCTGCGGGCGTTCGAGGCGGACAAGGCCGTCTACGAGGCCGTCTACGAGTCCCGCCACCGCCCCCACCTGCTGCCGGTCCCGCTCGCCGCGGTGCACCGGCTGGCGGGGACGGCCCGGTGAGGCGGCGGCGGAGTTCCGCACTTCCGCGTGGGGGGCGTTCCGTCCGGCGGCGCGGGGAATTCGCCTGCGGTCCCGCGGAATTCGGATCTTCGCGGGGCCGCAGGCGGGGGGCCCGGATGAATTCCGGGGGAAAGCGGAGTCGCCGGACGGGGCGCGGGAATTGGCCCGGGGCGGGGAATGCCGGCGACGGGGTCAGGGCCGGTGCTGCCGGGCGAGGACCGTGCTGGGGTCGCGGTGCGACGTCATGCCGACGGCCGCCAGCGCTTGGTCGTAGGCCTTGAGGGCCTCGCCGCTGTCGCCCTGCCGCTTCCACAGGTCGCCGATGTAGCGCCAGTTGAGGGCGGTCATGTGGGAGGGCGGAAACTGGCGCAGCTGGCGGGTCGCCCCTTGCAGATACTGTGCCGCCTGGCCTCGGTCCCCGCGCAGCAGGTGGATGTCGGCGAGCGTGGCGCGCGCGCTGACGGCCTGGATGCGCAGCTCGTTGCCCGAGAGGCCGAGGGCTCGCTCCGCGTGGGCCGCGGCCTGGTCCCAGTTCCCGAGCATGGCCTCCGCGTCGGCGAGGTGGACCTCGCAGGCGGCGAGCTCGGGCACGTTGCCCACTTCGGCCAGCAGTTGCTGAGCCTCCTCCAGCAGGTGTTTGGCCCGCTCCGGTTCAGGCGCGTCGACCCGCAGGAGCAGGAAGCCGTAGTTCATCTTGAGCATGGCCAGGTGACGCAGGTTGTCGTCCTCGGACATCAGCGCCAGCGCCCGCTCCACCAGGGCGAGGGCCTCGTTGAGCTGACCGCGCGAGCGGGCCACGAGCCCGGCGTTCCAGTAGACGGCGCCCCGTGCGGCCCGCGCGCCCTGCCTCTCGGCGGTGTCGACGAGCCTGTTCCCCAGCAGCTGGGCCCGGGTGAGGTCACCGCGCATGTGGTAGGAGCCCATGAGCGTGGCCCCGAGCTGGATGTGGTCGACGGTGACGTCCAGACCGAGGGCGTCGAGCCGGGTCATGGCACGTTCGCCGATCTCGATGCTGAGCGTGATGTCGCCGGCGTCCCGGTAGCACCGGCACAGGGCGACGTGGACCTGGCACCACTCGGCCGATCCCGGCGCCAGCTCCGGGTCCCGCTGCAGTTCGTCCAGGACCGCGACGGCGGCCTCGATCCGGTTGAGCTTTTCCAGGGCGGTGGCCTGGGCGAGTCGCGCGCGCCGGGTCATGTGCGCGTCCAGCAGGGACGGATGGGCGAGAAGCTCGCTGAGCGCCTGCAGGGCCTCGCCGTTGCTGCCGTTGCGCAGGGCCATCTCGCCGAATGCCAGGCGCAGCCGCGCCTCTTCCAGCTCCTTGTCGTCGCGTCCGGTGCGGAGGTACTCCACGGAGCACTCCAGGCGCTGGGCGAGGGCCGTGAGCACGGCGTCCGAGGGCGCCCGCTTGCCGGACTCGATCAGGGAGATGTAGCTCGCCGATATCTCCCGGGACGCGAGGTCCTGCTGCTTGAGTCCGCGCTTGCCGCGCAGCAGCTTGATCCGCTCGCCCAATTCGGTGGGGGTGGAGGTCTCACGAGGGTTCATATGTTGCTCCCTGAGGGGGTGCTTGACCACCACCATGACACTCCGACCTTACAGGGAAGTCAACGACTGGTCAAGGAGATTGGCTTGACCCTTACCCTCTTCTGCGCCGACGCGCGGTGGCCTCGGAGCGGCCATGGGTGTGCGTACGGAGAAACGAATTCCATTCGGATATCTCTATTCCGTTTCCCCTGGCCTGTATTTTGCTTTCTGCTACTTGACTCAGATAGTCAAGTCAAGTTGACTCAAGGAGTCATCGAAGTTCTCTCGAGCCTCACAGGAAGGGATTCCAGTGCGTCTCAAGATATTCGCACTCATCGCAAGCATGATCTTCATCGGCGGACTCGTGACCATGGGGACGTGGGTGCACGGGTCCCATGGCTCGGAACGTCCCCTCGTCAAGGAGGCGGGCCCGGTCACCGGCGGCGGCTGCTGCTGAGCCCCCGCTCACGCCGGTCCGGTCGACCAGGGGGTGTCTGTGCCGGTGCGGGAGTCGTGCACAGCCACATCACCGAGCGGGAAATGGCAGGCCGCGGCGTGCGTGCCCGAAGGGGCGAGGGGCACCTGCGGCGGCAGCCCCGTCTCGCAGCGCGTCCGCTGGGCGGACGCCAGTGCCGCCCACACCGGGCACCGGGGCCTGAAGCGGCACCCGGCGCCCGGCTGCGCGGCGGAGAGCTGCTCACCGGGCAGGGTGATCCGGCGCCGGGCCGGCCGGGCGGCCGGGGCCAGGAGCGGGACGGCCGAGAGCAGCGCCCGCGTGTAGGGATGGCGCGGCCGGCCGAACACCTCGGCCACCGCGCCCGTCTCCACCGTCCGGCCCCCGTACATCACGGACACCCGGTCGGCGATCTGCCGCACCACCGCGAGATCGTGCGTGACCAGCAGACAGGCCGGCCCGATGTCCTGCTTCAGCCGCAGCAGCAGGTCCAGGATCCCGGCCTGCACCGACACGTCCAGCGCGGACACCGGCTCGTCGAGCAGCAGCAGCGCGGGCTCCGTCGCCAGCGCACGGGCGATGGCGATGCGCTGCCGCTGCCCTCCCGAGAACTCGTGCGGATAGCGGTCCGCGTCCGTGGGGTCCAGGCCGACCTGGGCCAGCAGCCGCGGCACGCGCGCCCCCACGACGGCCCGCGAGGCGTGCCCCGCGAGCAGTGGCTCGGCCACGATGGCGCCGACCGGCATCCGCGGGTCGAGGCTCGAGAACGGATCCTGGGGCACGATCTGCACAGCCCCGCGCAACCGTCGTGCCGTGTCCCGGGAGAGCAGCGCCGTGTCCTGTCCGAGGACCTCCACCCGGCCGGCCTCGGGCACGGCGAACGAGGCGACCGCCATCAGGGTGGTGGTCTTCCCGGCGCCGGACTCGCCGACCAGCGCGTGGGTCTCGCCGCGGCGGACCTCCAGGTCGACGTGTTCGACGGCGGGCAGTGAGCGCTCGCTCCGCCCCCGACCGCGCGGTAGCCGGTAGGACCGGGCGAGCCCTGAGACCCGTAGCACGGCCTCGGACGCGGCGGCGGAGGGCGCGGTGCCCGCCGGCGGCGCCCCGTCGAGCGCGGCGGCGGTCCCGGGCGGTGTGACGGCCGACGACGGGAACAGCTCCGCCGCCGTCAGGTGCGGTACGACGGCCGTCCGGTGGCAGGCCACCTCGTGTGCGTCCGCTCCGGTCGGTCCGGACCCGGACAGGCCGTCCACGCCCGCCAGTTCCGGTTCGGTCCCCGCGCACCGCGGCTGGGCCAGGGGGCAGCGCGGCGCGAAGGCACACCCCGGGCCGACGGCGTCCGGCGGTGGCGCGGTGCCGGGTACCGGTGTCAGCACCACCCTGGCGTCCGGCCGGGGCACCGAGCCGACGAGCCCCAGCGTGTACGGCATCCTGGGCCGGGACAGCACCGCCGCCACCGGACCGGTCTCCACGATCCGCCCCGCGTACATGACCGCCACCCGGTCCGCCTCCTCGGCGGCCACCGCGAGATCGTGGGTGACCAGCAACAGCGCCGCACCGGTCTCCCGCCGGGCGTCCGCGAGAGCCTGGAGGATCTGGGCCTGCACGGTGACGTCGAGCGCGCTCGTGGGCTCGTCGGCGACGAGGACCTCGGGGCGGTTGGCCACCGCCATCGCGATCATCGCCCGCTGGCACATCCCGCCGGACAGCTGATGGGGGTAGGCCCGCGCGGCCCGCGCCGGATCCGGCACCCCCACGAAGTCCAGCAGTTCCACCGCCCGCCGCAGCGCCGGCGCGCGCCCCGGACGCGGGCGCTCGTGGATCCGTATCGCCTCCGCGATCTGGTCGCCGACCTGCCGCACCGGGGTGAACGCGTGCAGCGGGTCCTGGAAGACCATGCCGATCCGGCGTCCGCGGATCCGCGCCAGCTCCCGCACGGGCAGCCCGACCAGTTCGTGGCCCGACAGCCGTACCGAGCCGCCGAGGCGTCCGCCCGGCGGCACCAGGCCCAGCAGGGAGAGCGCGGTGAGCGTCTTGCCCGCCCCCGACTCGCCCACCAGCCCCAGGACTTCGCCGCGGCACAGCGTGAGGTCCACCCCGCGCACCACCGGCACGAGACCGTGCCGTCCGCCGCCGACGGCGACGGTCAGGCCGCGCACCTCCAGGACGGCGGTCACCCGGAGATCCCCGGCGCGGCGGCGTGGGACGGCACGGAGGACGTGCGCACGGCCGCGGGGTCGAGTGCCTCCCGCAGCGCGTTGCCCAGGAGATTGACCGCGAGTACGAACGCGATCAGCAGGCCCGCGGGGAAGAAGAACATCCACGGATACACCAGCGCCACATCCGTCCCGTCCGCGATGAGCGTGCCCAGGGACACGTCGGGCGGCTGCACGCCGAACCCGAAGTAGGACAGTCCGGTCTCGCTGATCACCGCCCCGGCCACGGCGACCGTCGCGTCGGTGATCAGGAACGACGCCGTGTGCGGCAGGATGTGCCGCCAGATGATCCGGGCCGGCCGCACCCCCATCAGCTCAGCCACCACGACGAACTGACGCTCTTTCAGGGACAGGGTCAGCGCGCGCACCGTCCGCGCGGTGACCATCCAGCCCAGCAGGGCGAGCACCACCACCAGCGCGAGCCAGCCCCACTTCCGCAGCCGCGGCGCCAGGACCACCAGGACCAGGAAGGCGGGCAGCACCAGCATCAGGTCCACCACGAACATCAGCACCCGGTCCGTCCAGCCGCCGAGGTACCCCGCGCAGGCACCCACGGCGGCGGCGAGCGCGGTGGCGAACAGGGCGACCAGAAGGCCGATCAGCAGCGACTTGCGCAGCCCCCACACGGCCTGCGCGAACACGTCCTGCCCGATCCGGTTCGTGCCCATCCAGTGCCGGGCGCCCGGCGGCCGGCGCAGCGCCGTGTAGTCGACGTCCGTGTGCGACCACGGGCAGACGTACGGTCCCACGAAGGCCAGCGCGGCCAGGACCAGCAGCATCGCCAGCCCGCACAGCGCGCCCGGATGGCGCGGCAGCCGGCGCAGCACGGCCCGTCCCCGTCCGGTGCCCCTCACGGTCGGCGCACCCGGGGGTCGAGCACGGCGTGCAGCACGTCGGCGAGCAGCCCGGCGGCCAGGACGAGGGCCGCGGCGAAGACGTTGACGGCCATCACCGAGTTGACGTCGCCCTTCTCCACGGAGTCCATGAACCACGTGCCCATCCCCGCCCAGCCGAAGATGCGCTCGGTGAACACGGCCCCGGTGAACACGGCGAGGAAGCCGAAGGAGAAGAACGTCGCCGACGGCACCAGGGAGATCCGCAGCCCGTGCCGCAGCAGGGCGCGGCCCGGGGTGAGGCCCTTGGCCTGCGCGGTGCGCAGATGGTCCGCGCCGAGCACGTCGAGGGTGGCGCCGCGCTGGTAGCGGCTGTAGAAGGCGATGCCGGCGAGCGCGACACAGAGCGACGGGAGCAGCATGTGCGCCGCCGCGTCGCGCAGGTGTACCGTCCAGCCGCCCCGCAGTCCCGGCGTGCGCTCTCCCGTGTAGCGGATGACCGTGCCGCCCGCCGCCCGGTTGACGGCCAGCGCGCCGGTCTTGAGGAGCAGCGCCAGCACGAACGTGGGGATCGACAGCACGGCGAAGGAGAACACGGTCAGGGCCCGGTCGGCGGGCCGGCCGCGGCGCACCGCCGCCCACGTCCCGGCGGCAACGCCCAGGGCCGTCCCGATGAGGGTGCCGGCCAGCAGCAGCCGTACGGACACCCGGACCCGGCGGCCGAACTCGGCGTTCACGGACTCCCCGTCGAGGGTGCGGCCCAGGTCGCCGCGGGCCGCCCGGGCGGCCCAGTGGCCGAAGCGCTCCGGCAGGGGAGTGCGGTCGTCGACGCCGAGGCGGGCGAGCTCGCGGTCCACGGTGCGGGCGGCCGGAGGCGGCTGCCGGTCCTCGAAGTAGGCGCGCGGGGACAGCGCCGTCGCGGTGAGCGCGTAGGACAGGACCACCGAGGCGAGGAACAGGCCCGCGCAGCGGGCCAGACGTCCGGCGATCAGCGTCAACACACTGCGATGTTAAGCTGCCGTGCCGCAATTCGCTGGCTAGTTCGGTTAGTTGACGGACGCATCCTCGACAGGGGGCGATGGATGGTACGGCGATTACGAGGACTGTTGGCCTGGGCGCTGAGCGCGGTGATCGCCGTCGCCGCCGCGGCCGGGTGTTCCGGCTCCGCCGGCCGGGACGACGCACCGCACGGGGCGCTTCCGACGTACGGCGCCTACGACATCAACCCCCGGCCGGCGGACGCACTGCGCTCCGGCGGCACCCTGACCCTGCCGATCACGCAGATGATCACGCAGTTCAACTACCTCCACGTCGACGGGGCGACCACGGGGACCTGGACCGTCGACACCATGACGGAGCCGAGGCTGTTCGCCCGGGACGTGAACGGCGTACCGCGGCCCGACCCCGCGTACCTGCGGTCCGCCGCCGTCACCAAGACCTCCCCCCAGGTGGTGACCTACCGGCTCAACCCGAAGGCCAGGTGGTCGGACGGGACGCCGCTGAGCTGGCGGGACTTCGCGGCGCAGTGGCGCGCGCTGGGCCGCGGCGACCAGCGCTACCCCGTGGCCGACCCGAGCGGGTACGACCGCATCGGGGACGTCCGGCAGGGCTCGGACCCGCACGAGGTGCGTGTCGTCTTCAAGCGGCCCTTCGCCGACTGGCAGCAGTTGTTCACGCCGCTCTTCCCGGCGGCCGCCTACGCCACCCCCGGCCAGTTCGACCGGGCCTGGCAGGGGCGGCTGCCCATCACCGCCGGACCCTTCACCCTCGGCTCCATCGACCGGACCACGCAGACGATCACTCTGGTCCGCTCCCGCACGTGGTGGGGTCCCCACCCCCGGCTCGACCGGGTGGTCCTCCGCGTCCTGGACCCGGCCGCCGCCCTCCAGGCCTTCCGCAACGGCGAGGTCGACGTCGTCAACGCCGCCACCACGGAGGCGTACCAGCAGCTCGCCAGGGCGCCGGACTGCGACATCCGGGTCGGGTCCGCCTGGGACGAGGTGCACGTCACGATGAACGGCGCCGCCGGCCCGCTCGCCGACCGGACCGTGCGCAACGCGCTCCAGCAGGCCGTCAACCGCAAGGCCCTGGCGGACGTGGCGGCGGAGGGCCTGCCCGTGAAGGTGCCCCTGCTCGGGAACCACTTCTTCATGACCGACCAGCCGGGGTACGCCGACAACTCCGGCCGCTACGGCACCTACGACCCGAAGGCCGCCGCCCGCGCCCTGGAGAGGGCCGGCTGGCACAGCCGCGGCGCGGGAAAGCCGCGCGTCAAGGACGGCAGAAGCCTCACCCTGCGCTTCGTGCTGGACGCGAACACCAACCGCCTCGGGCTCGACCTGGCCCAGCTGCTCCAGCAGATGCTCGCCGGGGTCGGCGTGAAGGTCGACCTCCTCAAGGTGCCCGCCGACGCCTACGGCCCCAAGTACCTGAACAAGGGCAACTTCGACCTCGCCATCTTCCGGTTCGTCGGCCTGACCTACCCGAGCTCCACCTACGCCATCTACCACAGCCCCCAGGGACAGCAGGTGTTCGAGAACTACGGCCGGGTCGCCTCCGCGGACGTGGACCGACTGCTCGACCGGGCCGTCGGCACCCTCGACGTGAAGCAGGCCCGCCGCCTGTACAACCAGGCCGACGCCGAGATCTGGAGCCTGGGCCACGACATCGAGCTCTATCAGCGCCCGCAGGTGCTCGCCGTCCGCAAGGGCCTGGCGAACTACGGGGTGCCAGGCCTCGGCGACATCGACTTCACCCGGGTCGGCTGGCAGAAGTGACGGCACCACCTCGCCGTCCGGGTCTGCCGCCGTCCCCTCCGGGGCCGTCCCGTCCGCCGACGGCCCACCCGCTGTGGATCCCGGCGCCGCCGTCCGGTCACACCGC